>JBAWEN010000631.1:0-2411 GCA_049591215.1 Methylocystis sp.
TGCGCGGTCGTTTGCGCGACCAAGAGCGTCAACCTGACATTGTCGGCAACGACTTTCAGGAGTCGAACTATTACCGCGCGATCCATCCTCCGTCGACGACAAGCAAATGACCCACGATAAACCGCGCCTCGTCGGAGCATAGGAACAACACCGCCGCGGTGAGGTCGTCGGCTGTGCCCATCCGGCCGATCGGGAACAGATTGCCCGCGGCTTCGGGAGTGATTTTTTCTTTTTCCATCCACTGATGGAAAACGTCGCCTGGCGCGTCGATGCCGCAGGCCGCTATTGCGTTAATGCTGATGTTGTGCTTGGCGACTTCGAGCGCCGCGGACTTGGTGAGACCGTCCACGCCGCCCTTTGTCGCGGCGTAAGCCGACTCGCCGGGGTTGCCGGTTAGGCTCCCCGTGATGGAAGATTGATTAACGATCGCGCCGCCGCCATTCTTGAGCATCTGGCGGATCTCATGCTTCATGCAATAAAACACGCCGCGAAGATTTGTATGGAGATGAAAGTCGAAACCTTCCGCTGTCTCTTCGACGAGCGGAGCGAATCTCACGACGCCCGCGTTGTTCACGGCGCAGTCGAGACGGCCGTATGCGTCGACCGTCTTGTCGATCAGCGCCGCGACGTCCGACTCGATTCCGACATCCGCGCGTATGAACAGGGCTTCAGCCCCTTCATCGCGAATGAGGCTCATCGTTTCTTGGCCACCGGCCTCGTCGATGTCGGCCACGACGACTTTCGCCCCCTCGCGCGCGAAGGCTTGCGCGGTCACCCGGCCCAGTCCACGCGCCGCGCCGGTGACGAGCGCGACTTTCCCGTCGAACCTTTTCATCCATGGACTCCCGTAGCTGTCGTTAATCGAAAGGTCCATAATCGCGTCGCCGCGCCTTAGCCGGCGCGCGATACGCCTGCCTCAATTCGGAGCAGAACATCTGGCTGGGCTGATCCACCATACGCCGGCCAGCATCGCGACAACCATGACGCCGGGGACCACGGCGAGCCATGTTCCCGTGACCGCCAGAGCGCCGGCGCCGGCCCATCCGTTCGAGGACAGCGCCTCGGCGAATGTCGCGACGCGCGACGAGGTTTGGCGTCGCCGAAAATGACTGCGTTTGGCCTGAGCGCGAAACCAATATTGGATCGCCGTGGCGGAACCCGCCGCGACCGTGAGGCCGATGAGCGAGACCAGCGCCGCGAGCGGCGCGACGGCGGCGAGCATCAGAACGAGGGGCGCGAAAACGATGGCGACCCCGATAAGCACGGCCTCGGTCTTGGCGCGCAGAACATTATTGCTTGGAACCGGCGCCGTGGCGATCAGTTCGGGGGCGTCCTCGCCGGACACCGCCAGCCATGCGAGGCCACCGCCCAATTGTCCGGCCGCCATGATCAGTATCGGCGACAGGAACGTCGCGACGCCGCCTTCGCTGAAAAAGCTGCGCCAAAGCAGGAAGGCCGCCGGCAACAAATAGAGCAGTTGCATCAGCGTCTGCGACATCAGCCAGGGATCGCGAACCAGCAGGGACCACTCTTTCCGCCGCAGCGCCTGCGCGGGCGAGCCGCCGCGGAAGCGCGTTTCCGTCCGGCTCTTTTTCGTGGCGCCATGTGACACGCCGCCGGCGGCCAGCGCGAGCCGGCCAAAGCGCGGCGCGAAAACGCCGATCACCGCGGCGAGGACGACCGCGCCGAGACCGATGAAAAAAGCGAGCGCCGCCGGCTCGCCGAAAACGGCGCGGGCCGGCCATAAAATCACGCTGTCGGGGCCGGGCGCCAGCCTCTCCAACACGGCGAATCGGGGAACGGCCATCGTGCCGAACGAGACGATCGCGGCGAATTGCAGTCCGATGGCGAAAGCCGCGCCGATCACCGCCGCGACGATCTGCGAGATCGATCGCGTGCGCCTCGCGCCAATGACGGCGAACAGCGCGCCGACGAGCAAAATCGCGACGGCGACCGCGAGCATGGACAGCGCGACCACGACCGCATAGGCGCAGAGCCAGCGCGCGCCGCCGAGCCAGGCCTGCATGTTGATGAACGGCGCGGCGAACAGCAGCGACATCGAGAGAATCGTCGCCGTTATTGCGCAAATGCGCACGGCGAACAGCCGCGCCGTTGTCGCCGGAGAGGTGAGGATCAGCTCGAGATCCCCGCGCGCGTAAAAGGCGCGCGTCACCGATTCCATCGCTTGCGACAGCATGGCCGAGAACGCCAGCGCCAACACGCCGGCGATGATGATGAGCTCACGCGCGTCGCCCGAGCCGGTCAGGCCGGTCGAACGCGATAAAAACACATAAGCGAGACCATGCAGGAACAGGAAGAAGGCGAGAAAGCCGAACGCCGCCGCATGGCCGCGCCGTCGCCCCCCGCGAGTCATCAGCCAACTCCAGTCGCGCCACGCGAGCCGCGCTTCA
>JBAWEN010000632.1:0-1734 GCA_049591215.1 Methylocystis sp.
AGCAGCACGCGCTTGCCGGTGAGGCGCTCCTTATAAGGAGCGATGCGCGCCCAGGCGCGCGCTTCCTCGCGCGCGATGACCGCCTCCGTGCGCTCCATCAACTCCGCCGGCGCGCCGCGCTCGATCAGCAGCCGCGCGATCTCGCGCAGGCTGTCGCTCATGTCGCCAATGCCGTAGAACGATCCTTCGAAGAACGGGATGCCGTAACGCTCCTCCATCTTGCGGGCGACATTGATCATCGCCTTGGAGCAAACCATCATCGCGGCTTTGGCGCGGTGCGACGAGGCGACCTCGTGATATTTGGCGTCGCCTGATATGCAGGACAGAATGCGGATTCCAAGTTCGTCGAGCAGCGGCTTCACCTGCCACAATTCGCCAGCGAGGTTATATTCCCCGATGATGTTGATGTCGTAAGGCGTCGTATATTCGGGCTCGACCGTGCCGATCACGTGCTCGAGGATGGCCTCGCCCGCGAGCTTGTTGCCGAGATTCTTGGGACCGACGAAACCCGGCGAAATCACCGGGATGATCGGCTTGCCGAATTTGGCGCTCGCGGCCTTGCACACGGCGCCGATGTCGTCGCCGGTCATCGCGGGAACGCAGGTCTGATAAACGAAAACCGCGGGCGGATCGTATTTGTCGAGAATTTCCTTGATCGATTTATAGAGCCGTTTTTCGCCGCCGAAAATGACGTCGTTTTCGTTCATATCGGTCGTGAAGCCGGTGCGATAAAGGCGCGAGCTGGAGGATTTGGCGCCGCGATTGTCCCAGCTATTTCCTTCGCAGGCGATGGGGCCATGCACGAGATGCGCGACATCGGTGATCGGCTGCAGGGCGATCTTCGCCCCGTCGAACGCGCAACCTCCGGCGGCGGCGCCCGGCGCGAGCTGCTTGGTGCAACCCTTCTTGCGTTCTTTCTCGGATTTGCCTTGATTCTTGTCGCAACCCGGCTCGTTAAAGACTTCCTGGATCTTATTCGCCAGACTGGTCATTGTAGCCTCCTGCTAGGCCACCGCTTCCCACAAAGGCGCATAATCGCGCCCGCGCAGCGGTCAACCGGGACGACGTGGCTGAGATCGGGGTTGTTCGGGAGATCTCCGGGGACGGCGCCCCGGAGATATTCATCTCGCTGTTAGCGAATGATGTCGAAGCTGTAATCGGACTTCGCCACGACATTGGTGTTGCGGTCGATTTCGTCGAAGATCTTGTCGAGAATCCACACCAGCACGTTCATGCCGCCCTGATAGCCCCACACCGGATAGCGGTGATAATGGTGGCGATCGAAGATCGGGAAACCGATGCGGATGAGCGGCGTGCCCGTGTCGCGTTCCAGATATTTGCCGTAAGTGTTGCCGATCAAGAAATCGACCGGTTCCGTGAACAGCAGCGAGCGCATGTGCCAAAGATCCTTGCCGGCGTACGCATGGCAGTTCTTGCCGAATGGCGAACTGGCGAGCAACTGTTCGGTCTTTTCCTGCCAGGCCTTGCCGCCGTTGGTGGCGAGCACATGCACCGGCTCGGCGCCAAGCTCCATCAGGAAGGCGGTCAATCCAAGGCACAGATCGGGATCGCCATAGATCGCGAATTTTTTGCCATGAATATGCGCCGCCGAGTCGGCCATGGCGTCGACAAGACGGCCGCGTTCCTTGGTCAACTCAGCCGACACCGGCTTGCCAGAAATGCGCGAAATCGCCATCAGCAATTCGTCAGTGCCCTTGACGCCGATCGGGTGGT
>JBAWEN010000633.1:0-5213 GCA_049591215.1 Methylocystis sp.
GCTCGGACTTGACGATTATTTGAAAACGCTTCCGCCCCTCGACGCGATCCGGTTGAAGAGATCAATATTCGCCTTCGGCGGCGAACGCGCCAATTCCACACCTTATACGGCGATGCTGAACACGCTGTTCCTGCGAGAACACAACCGGATTGCCGCCGAACTGCAAAAGGAGAACACAGGCTGGGATGACGAACGCGTATTTCAAACCGCGCGCAACATTAATATGGTCCTGCTGATCAAGATTGTCGTGGAAGAATATATCAACCACATCGCGCCTCAGTATTTTCGTCTAACGGCCGATCCCTCCGTGTGCTGGAGCGCTCCTTGGAACAAGCCTATCTGGGTGCCGATCGAATTCAATCTTCTTTATCGCTGGCACAGCCTCTCTCCTGACCGGTTCGAAATTGGCGGAAGGACTTATGATCCGCACGACGTTATATTTAATACGAGTCTGCTGATGGAGACGGGACTGGGAGAACTGATGGAAGCAGCCAGCCGCCAACGCGCCTGGGAGTTGGGTCTTTTCAATACCCCCGGGTTCTTGCTTTTCGTGGAGGCTCGCTCTGTTTTGCAAGGGCGCACGAATAAAGTTGGATCCTACAACGATTATCGCGAAGCCTTCAAATTCCCCCGCGTCACGCGGTTTGAACAGATCACCGACGACCTCGACAGGATCGACGCGTTACGCAAGCTCTACGGCGAGGTCGACAACATTGAATTTTTTGTCGGGCTTTTCGCGGAGCCTATTCTGCCCTTGGGCGCGCTGCCATCCCTATTGAAGCGCATCGTCGCCTTCGACGCATTTTCGATGGCGCTGACGAATCCACTTCTGTCGGAACATGTGTTCAACGAGACGACATTTACGAAGTCTGGAATGAGTCTCATCGCCGCGACGGGGTGCTTGCAGGACATTCTCAATCGCAATCTTCGTCCAGGTCAAAAGGCGAAGGCGTCCATGGATTACGCATTGGCGGCATAGTCAGCGTGCGAGGGCTCGTTGCAACCTTGTCGCAGCGATGCTGGCGAGTCTGGATTTTAAGGGAATTCGGCGTAAAAGGCTTCCGATTTTCATGTCGGGAGCGGATCATGCCTTTCAAGCTTCATTCAAAAGGCAGACGCCACATTCCCCGCCAGCGTCATCGGGTCGCGAACTTGCGTGAATATGATGTTGGGCTGAAAATTTATTTTCCCTCTCTTCGCCTTCCATGACGGGCGCTGGCGCAACCGCTCCGTAATTCGCTCGAAAATAGGCCGATCACATTTTGGTTGCGGCATTCGGGCCGGATGCGCCTCGCGTCGTCGCGCTCGAGGGAGTTATGCCGACAACGCCGGGCTCCATGGCCTGCGGCGGCGATGGTCCCAACTGGAGCCAACTTGTTTATCCCAAAATCTTTTTCAGAACTCGAGGGAACTATGTCGATCACCGCAAGTTTGTAAAAAAGCGGTTATGGACAGGGCGGCGAGGGACTGCATTGACGACGCCAAACGTAGCGACGAATTTCCGATTTTTCTGCGTGCTTTTAGCTTGAGCAGAATCGATACGATAGGAGCAAACATGAATTTTCATCATGCTCATCATGCATTGAAGATCGTTGGCCTTGCCGGTCTGACATTCGCCATAAGCACATCCGACCTTTTTGCGGAGCACGCGGCGCCGATAAATGTTGATCAGGGCAGAGACTGGAACGCCTCGACCAGAGAAGCCTTTTATAGCCTCGACCAAGGCTCGCGTTTGATTCCCCTCAATTGGATCACGGCGTTGAAGCAACCAAACGGCGCGCCCTTCATGGAGGGCAGTCTTGGCCGATACGGCTATCTACCAAATGTGGCGAGCAAGCCCGCAGGCTTACCGATTGGTTTTGTAGCCGCCGATCAGGGTGAAGACAAGATCCTTGGGCTGACATGTTCGGCCTGTCACACTCGCCAGATCGAGGTCGGCGGCGCGTCTTACCGGATCGACGGCGGTCCCGCCCTCGCCGACATTGGCGCATTGTGGAGCGACATCGACATCGCCGTTTCAAAGGTTCTCGCCGAGCCCGCCGCCTTCGCCGATTTCGCCCAGGCTGTGAACGGTCAATCGCGTCCGCCCGAAAAAGATCGAGAGTTGCGCAAGGCGCTGCAGGACTGGTTCAATCCGTTCCACGTCATCACGGAGGGCGGATTGCCCCGGCCTCCCAAGAGTAGCTCTTGGGGCCCCGGCCGGTTGGACGCGGTCGGCATGATCCTGAACCGCGTCACCGGCCTCGACATCGGCGTCACTCCGGATCATATCATCGCAAGTAATATCGCGCTCGCCAACGCGCCAGTGCGTCCGCCGTTCATCTGGAACGCCTGGAAACAGGATCTGACTCAGTGGCCGGGTTTCGCGCCGAATGGCGACGATATTCTGGGCCTGCTTCGCAATCTCGGCGAGGTTTACGGCGTGTTCGGCCTCCTGCACCCCAAAAAGGACGCGTCGAAGCTTTTGGGGATCGACTATCTCGCCGGCAATTCCGCCAACTTCGATGGACTATTGCAACTGGAAGACTTAGCGAAAAAAATCGCGCCGCCAAAATGGCCGCGGGAATGGCCACTGGATTCATCGCTCGCCGACGCGGGCAAGAAAATTTTCGAGCGCCCCACGGACAAGGGGGGGTGCGTCGAATGCCATGGAGTCAAGCCAGGCGTTTCTCGGCTTCTCAACAATGACACTTGGGCCACGCCCATCAAGGATGTCGGCACGGATTCGAAAGAATACGCGGGCTTGCAGCGGCCTGCGGCGACCGGCGTGCTCGAGGGCGCGCAAATCCCAGTCGTCAACCCGCAACCGCTCCAATCCACCGACAGCGCCGTCAATGTCCTCGGCACGGTCGTTAAGGCATCCGTGCTGCAACAGTTTCTTCCGATCGAGGTGAACGCACGGGAACGAAATCGCTGGGATTTCACGCTGAAAATGTTCATGCCGAAAATTCAGGAAGCGCTGAAGGAAGGTTACAAGACGCCACCCGCCGCCGTCGGCGCCGCATATGAGGCGAGAGTGCTGGAGGGGATTTGGGCAGCGGCTCCCTACCTGCACAATGGCTCCGTGCCGACGCTCTCCGAATTGCTGAAGCCGGCGACCGAGCGGGTAAGCGAGTTCAAGATCGGTCCGAACTACGATTTGAACAATGTTGGGCTCGCCGCCGACCAAAGCAAATTCAACTACACGATGAAAACGACCGATTGCACGGCCCGCGACTCGGGCGACAGTCGCTGCGGCCATGAATATGGGACCACCACGTTGACGCCGGAAGAAAAAAAGGCGCTGCTGGAATATCTCAAAATTCTGTAGTTCGCGCGAGCGAACAGATGGCGCTCCAATTGCGGGGAATTGAAATGAAGAAGCCTTCGAGATTGACTGTCGCCGCAATGGCGCTAGTCCTATGCGCGGAGATGTCGGCCATTCAAGCCTTGGTTAGCCCCGTTCTCGCCGCCGATCAAAATTCGGAGCGCCCGGCGACGGGAAGCGCGAGCACCAGCCCCACGGGGTTCGAAACCGTCCCGCCGGGCGAGGCGGAAAAAATCGGCGAGATCATCTCGCTGACCACCCAGTTGCTGCAGATGCGCTATCCGGGCAGTATGGCGCGGCGCGGCGTGCATCCCAAGGATCACGGCTGTGTGAAGGCGACTTTCAAAATCAATTCCGATATTCCGGAAAAATACCGGGTCGGCGTCTTTGCGACGCCTGGCGCCGCCTATAATGCGTGGATACGTTTCTCCAATGCGACACCCGTGCTCGGGCCGGACATCGACAAGAACGGCCCAGCCAGCCGCGGCATGGCCATCAAGCTAATGGGCGTCGAAGGCGACAAGCTGCTTGGAGACCCCACGGCGAAAACGCAGGATTTTCTGCTGATCAACCTTCCGGGATTCGCTTTCCCCAATGTGGCGGAGTATCTGGCGGTCACCAGGATCCAGCTCGCCAACCACGACGACATAACGACATTTTTCACGCCGCCTTTATCGCCTGACAGGATCAAGACCGCTCTCGTCGTCCAACGCATTGCTCAAACCAAACTGGGCAATCCGCTCGACGGCCGATATTTCTCGGCCTCGCCCTTCTTGTTCGGCAAGGATAGGGTCGCCAAATTCAGCGCCGCGCCGAGGAATCCGGAGAATACACCCGTGCCGGAGAACCCGAGCGCCAACTATTTACGCGAGGCGATGAAAAAGACTCTCGATGTGCCTTTTGGCGATCCGACAATATTCGATTTCCAGGTGCAGTTGCGTACCAACGACTCCCTCCCGATCGAAGACGCCACCGCGGAATGGCCGGAGGCTGTCGCTCCGTTTCAGAATGTCGCCACGATCACAATCGACAAACAAAATTTCGACGATTCGTTTCAGGTTACCGAGTGCGAACACATGGCGTTCACGCCATGGCATGGCCTGACGACGCATCAGCCGCTTGGCGGGATCAACCGTCTTCGCCTTGGCGTCTACAACGCGTCTTCACAATATCGCGCGCAACCCAAGGAACCCGGCGACTTTCCGAAATGGCCATGGTGACCCCTTTCCGACGCCCGACGAGGCGAAGCCTGATCGTTCTATCCCTGGCCTCGGTCCTGGGAACGCCAGCCCACGCCCAATCGGGTCGCGAGGCGCAGTACGATCAATCCGTGCTCCCTTCGGACTGGCGGAGGGCGCAAGAAGACCGCGCCAATGCGCTGGCGAATTACCTTGGCCAAAAGCCGGTCGCTTACCGATGGTTCACGGATTTCCCCTTCGGCCTCACGAGCGGCGAGCCATACATCGTGCTCAAACTGCTGCCGAGACTTGCGCCGGAGCAATGGGGAAGCAAAGACAATTTTCTAGATGTCATTGGCTTGTTCAATGATGAACGCAATTCTGGCTATCCGATCGCCCGGGGCTATGGATGGACAGGCCTCGCACGCGACGATCCAAATGGCGGGGTCGACTTCGCGGCGCTGAGCTGCGGCGCCTGCCACGTTGGCCGTGTGAGGCTGGATGATGGTCGCATTCGTTACCTGGATGGCGGCGTCAACACGCAGTTCAATCTCGTCCAATATCGAGTCAGAGTGGTCAACACGATCAAGAAAATGACGGGAGACGCCGTCACGCCGGAAGATAAAGTCAAACGCGCGACGGCGGCGGTGCTCGAGGCGTTGGATAAGGCGCATGTCGAGGACAAGAATTTCTTCTATCGCAATTTCGCCTTGGGTACGCGCAAATTC
>JBAWEN010000634.1:0-3741 GCA_049591215.1 Methylocystis sp.
GGACGGCGGTTGGCGCGACCTTGCTCTATTCGGGCATCGGCTCGGCGATCCTCTATAAGGTCGTCGATCTGGTGATCGGCCTGCGCCCGGCGCCCGACCAGGAGCGCGAGGGTCTCGACATCACCGATCACGGTGAGCGGGCGTATAATCTCTGATCGTTCGCCTCAAACGATCGGACGAGGGGGAGCGGCGCCTCATGGGCGCCGCTCCTTTTTGTGGCGCGCCGCTCATCGGAGCGATTGGTCGAACCGTAAGTGATTCGCGGTCGCGCACCCCTCCCTCTTCGAAACGATTTAGATTTATGGCTCTTAAGCTACTTCATATTGTGACATTTTCGCCACGCTTCTCCAAAAAATGAATCGCACAACTCTATTTTGCCTAATTAACATGCAATCGCTTAGAGCTTAAGCTTGCGAATGCAGCCTCGACGCGAAACAATCCGCATTAGTTGCTGACTGTCAAATTCGGAGTCCCAAACATGAAATGGTCCTACCTCACAAGCGTCGCCGCGGCGGCGCTGCTCTCGGGCTCCGCCTTCGCCGCGGACGTCGACTTGGCCAACAAGAAAGCGCCGCCGGCTCCGCCCCCATCGTGGTGGGACGCGGTGACGATCACGGGCTATCTGGAAGGCAGCGAGACCGGCAATTTCGCGAACCCATATAACGGGCTCAACTGGGGACGCCTGTTCGACGATCGCGCCGATGGGCCGATGTTCAACCAGGGCATTCTTACCGTCCAACGTCCTCTCGATCCGAAAGCGACCGACTACGATTTCGGCTTCAAGGTTCAAGGGATGGTTGGCGAGGACGCGCGTTACACGCACTTCCTCGGCGAACTCGATTACTCCATCAACAGCCGCACTCAGCTCGACGTCGTCGAAGCTCATCTGCTCGCCCATCTGCCCTGGGTCACCCAGTTCAGCCAAGGCGGCATCGACGTGAAGTTGGGCCAGTGGGTGACGCTGCTGGGCGCGGAGGTCATCTCGGCGCCGGACAACCCATTCTTCTCGCATAGCTACATCTTCAACTTCGGCATCCCGTTGAAAGATACGGGCCTTATGACGATCACTCACGTGAATTCGACGCTCGACATATACGCGGGCATCACTTCGGGCGTGAACACGAGTCTCGGCTGGCCGGGCGACAACAACGCCGCTCCGGCGTTCGAAGGCGGCATTGGCCTCAATCTGCTCGATGGCAGTCTGACGGTTCTCGCGACCACGCACATCGGTCCCGAAAATCCGAAGCAGTTGGACCCTCTCGGCGTCGGCTGGCCGAACACGCCGCAGCTTTGCGGCTGTGGTCCCAGTTCCACGCTCCGATTCCTCAATGACGCGACCATCACCTGGAAGGCGACCGATAGCCTCACCTTCATCACCGATCTGAACTATGCCCACGATGACGGTTGGGACACGGCCCCGGTCATCGGCGGATCAAACGTCGCGCTGAACGCTCTTGGAATTAATTCCGCTCTCATTCCCCAGCGGGGCCAGGGAGTCTCGGCCTATGGCGTCGCGCAATACGTCACCTATAAAATCAACGATATGTTCAAGATCGGCGGTCGCTTCGAAGTTTTCCGCGACAACAATAACTTCTTCGTCGCCGGCTTTCCGGGCTACAACGACTTCCTGAACGCCGAGCACGGTTACTTCAACCCCTCGGTCATTGCGGCGGGTCCGCAGAATGCGGGCACGACCTATATGTCCTTCACCGTTGGCACGACGATCACGCCCGAGCTTCCGAAGAACCCCTACGTCGCCAACATAATCCTGCGTCCGGAAGTGCGCTGGGACACGACCTTGAACAACACGACGCCCTTCGCCGGTGGAACCAAGAAGTCGCAGGTGACCTTTGGCTTCGACGCGATCGTGCCGTTTACGCTGAAGTAACGAGGTCTCCCCGTAGCGGTTGGGGGCCTTGAGCTTCTCGGGATCGACGACAACCGCCCCAATTCTGCTTGCTTTCACATGGGCCAACCCATAGCTGGAAGCCGAGGCTAAGTTGGGGCGGTTGAGTTGCGCAAGCTACGCGGCCGCATCGTTGCAAGAATCGTGAGCCGCCCGGTTGTGGCACATGAAGCAAGCACCACCAAGTGATGAAGTCATTCGAATGACCGACGAGCACGAGAAACAATTTGATATATTTTTTAGCTTGGCCTCGCAGGAAATCGAGCGCTTGGCCGAAGCATTGTTCAACAAACAAGAAGAAATGCTTCCGAATGGAGACGTGTGGGCCGATCTAAGTAATGAGGATAAGAATTTTTGGATTTCAAGTGCAGACTCCATAATTTCCGAGCTGAAGAAAATCATCTCCGATCATGATCGTGACTGATATTTATACCAGCTCTCGTTGATCAGAACCTGTGGGCCCAATCGCGTAGCCCGATGGACATGATTTTCCACGGTTGGTCGACGAGCTTGTTCCATGCATCGCAGCAATGGTCGACGATATCGTCGTAGGACTTGAAGACGCGGTTCGACAGCCAATTGTCGCGCAAGAACTGCCAGACATTCTCCGCCGGATTGAGTTCCGGACACTTCGCCGGCAAAGGCGCGAGGGTGATGTTTGGCGGTATGACCAGCTTGTCCGTCATGTGCCAGCCGGCGCGGTCGACGACGAGAGCCGCATGCGCGTCCGGGGCGACGCTCTTGCCGATCTCGGCAAGAAGTAGATCATCGCGAAGGTGTCGCAGGCGGGCAGGACGAGCGCCGCGCCCTTGCCTTGCTTGGGGCAGATGGCGCCGAAGATATAGGTCGAGGCGGTGCGCTGATCTTTCGGCGCGCTCGGCCTTGATCCGCGTTTCGCCCATCGGCGGGTGATCTTGTTTTTCTGACCGATGCGCGCTTCGTCTTCGAACCAAACTTCTATCTTATCGATGCCGACGCCTTTTTCGCGCGCGATCTCCTCCAGGTGGGTTGGAAATGTTTTTTAAAATCCTCGATCGCGCCCTCGGCTTGCGCATGGTGGCGTGGACGGGCAGAGAGCTTGCGATAGCCCATCTTGCGCAGTTCCCGACTCAGAGTTTGCACGGCGATGGAGAGACGGAACTCCTCAAACATCCATTGAGCCAGATCGATCAGCCGCCAGCGCACGACGCCATGGATCGCCGGCGTCGGCCCCTCTTCAATCATTTTCATCAGCGCCGCGCGGTGCGCGTCATTGAGCTTTGGCGGTTGGCCGGGGGCCTTCCGATCGATCAGGCCGTCGGGGCCATGGGCGTTGAACTTCACCACCCAATCGCGCACGATTTGCAACGTCACATCGCCGATCTTTGCCGCCTCGGTGCGCATGGCGCCGTCATAAACCGCGGCGAGCGCGAGAAGCCGTCGCGCCTGCGCCGCGTCCTTGGTCTTCTTTGCAATAGAACGTAGCGCCGAAGCGTCAAAATCTCTCCGAAGCGGAACAGCGGTCATGACGAACCTCCCTCGTTCGACATGTTGAATCAGATCGTTGCTGATTCGGGAACCGGCGCCGAGTCACGCTCAGCGAGATTTGGTATGAGGCCACATCACGTACACACGGATCGCGTTGGACCCTGGGAGACCCCATGCCGCCCGAAATCGCATTTGCGACTCCGGTCCGCGACAAGAAGTCGAGGAGACGAAGCTGTCGGGGAAGGGGTGAGGAGTCGGACGGCTGCGTATTACCTATGAAGCCTCGAACAGCCGCCCCGATTTGAACAGCTGGGGCGCCGGGGTTTTCATTTTCAGCAGCGCCGCGCCGACCGGGCCGACGCCGGGGA
>JBAWEN010000635.1:0-2310 GCA_049591215.1 Methylocystis sp.
CCCCCGGCGCTAACGCCGACGCCGCCGCGCGCTCAAACGCCGCCCGCCCAGCAGGCGCCGCTAGCGGCCGCCCCGCCGGCTCCTCCGGCGAAAGAGCGGGAGCAAGAAGCCGAGGCGCCCGCGGCCGACGAGGCGAGCGGCGCCGAACCTCGAGAGGTCGATCGATACGAGTCCGGCGACATCACTTACGTGATGTTCTCGGACGGCGCGGTGGAAGTCCAGACATCGAACGGCGCGCAGCGCTTCGCGTCCCTGGCGGAGCTTCGCGCGCAAGCCGCGCAGCAATACTGAGCCGCGCCTGGAGCGCTTTCCGTTCGAACGGAATCGTTCGAACAATAAAAAATCGCTCAATATCAATATGTTAGAGCAAGCTCTTATCGAAAAAGTCTATCAACTTTTTTAAGAGCTTGCTCTAGCCCCGCCGCGAACGAGGGTCGGCGCGGATTCGCGGATCATGGCGTCGCGGGCGATCCCGATTCTTCTAAAAATGTTGGCGCGGATTCAGCGCCGATCATAAATCGAGTTCGATGGAGACCGGCACGTGATCGGATGGGCGCTCCCAGCCCCGCGCTTCGCGAAGAATATCGAGGCCGGTCAGCGCGCCGCCGAGCGCGCCGCTGACGAGAATATGGTCGAGCCGGCGCCCCTTGTCGCTCAAGGCCCAATCCGCCGCGCGATAACTCCACCACGTATAGAGCTTTTCGTTTTCCGGCACGAAACGGCGAAGAGAGTCGATCCACTCGCCGGCGTCGAACACCCTTTTGAGCTTTTCGACTTCCACCGGCGTGTGGCTGACGATTTTGAGCAGCGCCTTGTGGCTCCAAACATCATGTTCGAGCGGCGCGATATTGAGATCGCCGGCGAGCACGACGCGCCCGTCGGCGATGCGCTCGGTTTTGATCCATTCGGTCATTTCGTCGAGAAAATCGAGCTTATGCGCGAATTTTGGATTGATCGCCGCGTCCGGTTCGTCGCCGCCGGCGGGCACATAGAAATTGTGCAGTTTCAACGGCGCGCCGCCGGCCTCCAACTCCACCGCGATATGCCGCGCGTGACCGACGGAGCAAAAATCGCGGTTCTCGATCACCCGAAGCGGATGTTTCGAGGCGATAGCGACGCCGTGATAGCCCTTCTGGCCGTGGATCGCGAGATGCCCATAACCCAGCGCGCGAAAATCCGCCGACGGAAACTCCGCGTCGCGGCACTTGGTTTCCTGCAGACAGATCACGTCGGGAGCGTGGGCCTGGAGAAAGCGCGCGACCAGCGGCATGCGCAAGCGCACGGAATTGATATTCCAGGTGGTTATCTTCATGCGGCTGATATCATTTGGCTACGCTCTCCAAACTCACGATTTCGTCTTGTCGCCGAACAAGAACGGCGCCACTTCGGCTACTCCGGGCTGCTTCTCGGCGCAAAAGGGCATGGGGCGGCAGACCGCCATGGCCGAAAGTCCGACGCGGGCGGTCAGCAAGCCGTTCAACACGCCTTCGCCAAGCCGCGCCGAAAGCTTCGCCGCTATGCCGTGGCCGACCAGTTGCTGCAACAGCGAGTCGCCGATCGCGAGGCCGCCGGTGATCGCGAGATGCGAGCCCACGGAGCGCGCCAGTTTGAAGAAACCCAATAGTCCCGGACGTCCGCCGTAGATTTCGGCGATGCGGCGCATCAGGGCGATCGCCTGGGCGGCGACAAAAATCAAATCGACCAACGCGCGCGGGCTGATCGCGGTGACGACCGAAACGCGTTTGGACGCGCTGGCGATTTCGCGCCGCGCCAATTCGTCGAGCGGCAGCACCAGCGTGCGTTCCGCGAGATCGATGAGGTCGCGCCCGTCGATGATCTCGCGCGACAGCTCCAGCACGCGCGCCCGCGCCCGCGCGGTTTCGGGGCGCGCTTCGTAGATCCCGCAAAGTTCGACGAGACGGGCGCGCGCGCCCTTGCCGTCGTCGTCCGCGCGCGCCTTCGCCAGCGCGATGTGGAGCTTGGCGATTTTGTTCTGGCGCATCATCGTGCGGATTTCGCGCGCGAATAAAATAAGCGCGGCGACCGCCAGGGCGGCGGCGAGCGCGAAGCCGATGGTTCCAAGCAGGGCGGACTGGGCGAACAGGTCTTCGACGAGCTTGGTCACCCACAGAGTGAGGGCGAGCGAGATCAAACCGGTGAGCGCCGACCAGAACACGCCGCCCCAGGACAGGATGAAGCGGCGCAAAAGCCCCCCGGCCTGCGCTTCCTCCACCGCCTGCTCGTCGGCCTCGAGATCGCCCTCGGCGCCCGCGCGGCGGCTCGCGAAGGGGTCTTCCTCGGGTTCGATGA
>JBAWEN010000636.1:0-1673 GCA_049591215.1 Methylocystis sp.
CGGCTTGGGGCGGGCCTCGCGATGGCCACGCTGGAGCAAAGCCGCGCCAGCCTCGATCCCGCCAGCACCTTGCAGGACGCCCTCACCGGCGGCGGCTCGGACTTCGTGGAGATCAACGGCGAGCGCCGCCATATCATCGGCTATATGCGGGATTTCCTGTTCGGCCCAGAGCAGGCGCGCACGCCCGTCGGCAAGCTCTCGGGCGGGGAGCGCGGCCGGCTGATGCTCGCCCGCGCGCTGGCCTTGCCGTCGAACGTGCTGGTGCTGGACGAGCCGACCAACGACCTCGATCTCGAAACGCTCGACCTGTTGGAGGAAATGCTGGCCGATTATCCCGGCACGCTGATCGTCGTCAGCCACGACCGCGATTTTCTGGATCGCGTGGCCACCTCGGTGCTGATGAGCGAGGGCGAGGGCCTGTGGCGGGAATACGCCGGCGGCTATTCCGATATGGTCGCGCAACGGGGGGCGGGAGTCGTCGCCCGGGAAGCCGCGTCCGAACCCCCCGCCGAGACGCGCGAAAAGCCCCAGCCGCGCGAAAAACCGGCGGGACGCCCGCGCCTTTCCAACAAGGAGCAGCACGCGCTGACGACGCTGCCCAAGAAGATGGACGAGCTGCGCGCCAAGAAGGCCAAGCTGCAAGCCTTGCTCGACGACCCCGATCTCTACACGAGCGATCCCGCCAAATTCGCCCGCGCCGGAACCATGCTCGCCGAGATCGAGGCGGAGCTGGCCCGCGCGGAGGAGGAATGGCTGGAGCTGGAGATCAGGCGCGAGGAAATCGAGGGGTAGGGCGTGTTCGCGGAGCGAGGTCGGATGAAAGATGTCGCGGTTTCCGCGAATACCGCGACGCTTCGTCCCGCCCCCTTTGAATTCCAGAACCCATGCCCATATCGCGCTAAGGGTCGCCATAAGGGGCCAAGAAGATGACGCGCCGCTCGGTTGGAGGGCCGTCTTTTGAGCGGGGAGCATTCATGAATATCGAGAAATACACCGAGCGGGCGCGCGGCTTCATTCAGGCGGCGCAGGGCATTGCGACCCGCGAGGGCCATCAGCAGTTCACGCCGGAGCATATTTTGAAGGCGCTGCTCGACGATGAGCAGGGGCTCGCGGCGGGGCTGATCGACAAGGCCGGCGGACATTCTCGCGAGGCCTTGCTCAAGACCGAGGCCGCGCTGGCGAAATTGCCGAAAGTCGAGGGCTCCGGCGCCGCGCAGCTTTATCTCACGCCCGCGACCGCGCGGCTGTTCGACAGCGCCGAGAAGATCGCGCAAAAGTCCGGCGACAGCTTCGTGACGGTCGAGCGGCTGCTGCTCGCGCTCGCGCTGGAGAAGGGGACCGAGGCCGCGCGTATTCTGAGCGAGGCCGGCGTGACCGCGCAGACGCTCAACGCGGCCATCGAGGATTTGCGCAAGGGCCGCAAGGCCGACAGCGCTTCGGCTGAAAGCGGCTACGACGCCTTAAAGAAATACGCCCGCGATCTCACCGAGGCGGCGCGCGAGGGCAAGCTCGATCCGGTGATCGGGCGCGAGGAGGAAATCCGCCGGACCATTCAGGTCCTGGCGCGGCGCACGAAAAACAATCCCGTGCTGATCGGCGAACCCGGCGTCGGCAAGACCGCCATCGTCGAGGGCCTCGCCTTGCGCATCGTCAACGGCGACGTGCCCGAGTCC
>JBAWEN010000637.1:0-15607 GCA_049591215.1 Methylocystis sp.
GATCAAAACCCGTTCGCCTGTGTCCACCTTTTCTGATAGTCTCCGCTCTTATATCAACGATTCTGTGCTTTTTGCACGCGCCGCTTCGCCTCCATGCGAGGACTCGCGTTTCGCGGTATTCCACGAAGTAAGAACGTCGGGATCGAACGTCCCGCCGCCATGTTTTGTCGGTCAGCTCCTGATGGCCAAAGCCCCCGCCGCCAAGATCGTCACATCGCGATATGCTCTATCCGGTTAACCTGACGCCCATGCCCGGTGTGACATATCCGCAACAGCCGCGAGAAATTTAGAATACAAAGCTTATAGACCTCATAATGAAGATAGACCTTATCGTTTTTTCTCCCTAATAGTGAACCAGCGGCGCGCCCCGAAAGAGGGGTTGGCCGGAGAGCTTTCCTGGTCGAAAGGCCATGATTCCACTAGAGGAGAACAAGCGGATGAAGACGAAGTCTTGGGCCAGGGAGGCATCGCTTGTCGCCATGTCGCTCGTCGTTTTTTCGGCGTCGGCGGCGCCCGCGCTGGCGGACGACACGGCCGAGGAGATTCGTCTTCTCAAGGCGCAGATCAAACAGATCGCGCCGTTGACACAGCGCTTGAAGCAACTCGAGGAAAGAGTCGCCAAACAGGATCGCGAGAAAAAGGAACTGCGCGCTCAGGCTCACGTCGCCGGCGGCGGCAATACGGGCCTTGTCACGAAAGACGGCGGCGAACGTCCCCCGCTTCCGTTCTTTGTCGATCTGAGCCATGGTCTTACCGTCGAATCGCTGGACCATGCCGACAGCTTCCACTTGGGCGGCCGCATATATATGGACGGCGGCGGGTCGACCATGCCCGAGAAGGGCCTTTCCGAGACGGCCAACCTCGCCCAGGCGCGTCTGCAGGTCGAGGGCCGGCTGCGCAGCATCTGGGAATATAAGTTCCAATATGATTTCGTGGGCGGAAGCAACGCCACCACCGTGGGCGCGGTCGGCGGCATCCGCGACGCCTATGTCGCGCTGAAATATCCGGGCTTCAGGCCGCCGTTCCTCGAAAATCCGATCGAAATTCAGATCGGCAACTTCTATCTGCCGCATGGCATGGAGCGGACGGAATCCAAGAACTATATCGACTTCATCGAGCGCTCGCTGATGTCCGACACCTTCGGAGCCGCCCGTCACGTCGGCGTCGCCCTGCTCGACCATGGGGCCAACTGGACCTTCAAGACCGCTTTGTCCTCCACCAGCGTGGAAGACGCGACGCTGAAGCCCGCGGCTGAGACGCTGGTTCCCTATTGGGTCCCTCAGAACCAGAATTGGGTGGCGACCGGCGGCCGCCAATATTACGATATCACTGCCCGCGCCACTTATGCGCCGATCTGGACCGAAGATCGCCTGCTGCATTTGGGCGCCTCCGCGCGCTATCACCGTCCCGGCGACTCCACGGCGGCCAACGACGACCGCGTGCTGACACCGGGCGCCAACACCTACATGGAGAGCAATATCCTCAAGGAAAACCTGCTCGGCACGCCCGATCTCTCCTGCGGAGCGAATCCGTCGGGTCTTTTGGGCCTGGCGCCAGGCGTAGCCGGAGGCGGCGTCCCCAATCCCGTATTTGGCACGCAAATCTCCGGCACCTCCGGCGCGGGCAAGTGCGTGAAGGATGTCTTCGTCTTCGGCGCGGAGCTTTCCGGCGCCTACGGTCCATTTTCGTTCCAGGGCGAGTATATGGGCGCTCAATACAATCGGAACGCCAGCGCCATTCTGGAAAACAACGTAGCCGCCACTCTCGCCAACACGGCCTATGCGGCCAACGCGAAGGGCTACACCATATATCCCTTGTCGCCCGGCGGCTCCTCGCTCTTTTTCAGCGGCTATTACGTTTCCGCCATGTTGTTCCTGACCGGCGAATCGAAGGCGGCCGCCTACCAGGTCGACAACAACTCCAATGGCGGCAGCTTCCGCCAGATTCAGATCAAGCATCCGTTGAGCGCGGGTGGCTGGGGCGCCTTCGCGCTCACGGCCCGCTACAGCGAGGTCGATTTGAACAGCGGCCCCTTCCAAGGCTCGACTTTCTCCAATTTGTTCGGCTTGGCGCCGACGACCGCCGGAAAAGTCGGGATCTATAATTCCGGAGTGCTGGGCGGACGCGAGGAAGACATGACGGTTGGCCTCAACTGGTATGCCGAGCCGGGGGTCCGCGTGATGGCGAACTGGACCAGGGTGCTGGCTCTTTCGGCGCCTTACAACGCGCCTTACTACAACGGAGCACATCCGAACACCTTCCTGGTGCGCACGCAGGTCGACTGGTAAGAGCCTCGGCCTAAATGGGGTAGTCTAACAGCGCGAGCCGCCGCGCTGTCGTCTTGGGTCCGTCGACCCTCGGCGACAGCGCGGCCGCTGTTCTCGCACCAATCCATGGGAGTGAGCACCATGAAAGCCAGATACGCCGTTCTCGCGGCAAGCCTAATCCTGTCCGCGCTTCCCGGCGCCGCCCAGACCGCTTCCCCGCGGCCCTCGCCGGCGCAAGCGTCGGGCATTTCTTGTGCGGATTTTCGGCAGAATTCGAACGGCTCATGGAGTCCAATCAGGAAGGTGACGCTGGTCGCACCGCAGGGGCCTTTTACGGTGGAGCCCGGCGAGACTTTCGGGATCGAAACCGGCGGCAATCTATTCAACCTGAAGATCGCCCGGATCTTGAACGACCATTGCCGCTGAAGCAGAAAATTCGAGAGGCGGCGTGGCGCCACGGTGCGGCGTCAATTCGCGATTTCAAGAAATTGACGCGCGGGTCGACCGCGGAATGGCGCGCCGCCCGCCGTGCTCGAGAAGTCGGGAGCGATCGGCGCGCCGCGATCATCGATTGATCGCGAGGCCCATGACCTCCAGCGCATCCCGAAGTTCCGGTCGCTTGCGCTCCACGGCGGTCTCTCCCGCCTGGATCGCCTCCGCCGCGCGCTCGAACTCGAGCAAGCCGATGTGGCCGACGCGCGGGGTGATGTGAACGTCGGGCGGGTCGCCGGCCAGGCGCGAGCGGGTCAGACGATCCTGCATGATGGCGAGCGATGTGGTCATCACGCCGAATATGTTCGGCTTGTCGCCCTCCTGACCGAACATGCCGCGCGTCAAACCATCGGGCAAAGGGTTTTTGGACGCGCGGGCCTGCGCGTCCAAAAGCGCGGGGTCGAACCCCAGGGTGACCGGCGCGGGCGAAGCGGCGCGGCGCGCCTTGCCGAGCGTGTCTGTGTTGAGATTGATCGCGATGATCAAATCCGCCCCGAGCGCCCGGCAAGCCGAAACCGGCAAGGGATCGACCAGCGCGCCATCGGCGAGCCACCGCTTGTCTATCTCCATTGGCGGGAAAAGCCCCGGCAATGAAAACGAGGCGCGCACCGCTTCGGCGAGATCTCCGGTTCGCAGCCAAACCTCGTGTCCGGTCACGAGATCGGTCGCGACCGCGATGAATGGAACATGGAGATCCTCGATGCGGAGCGGTCCGAGCAATCGTCGCAGCTCCGTGACGATCTTCGCGCCCTTGATCACGCCGCCGCGCCCCAGATTAAGATCGAGATAGCTAATAACCTTGCGTCTATTGAGCGCGAGCGCCCATTTCTCAAGCCAGTCGAGCTGCCCGGCTAGATAGCATCCGCCGACCAGCGCGCCGGCCGAGCAACCCGCCACGATATCGAAGGGAACGCCGATACGCGTCAGGGCGCGAACGGCGCCGATGTGCGCCCACCCTCTCGCGACGCCGCTGCTCAACGCAAGCCCCACCTTGTGCCGACCGGCGCCGGCTGAACGACCGACCAACATGAAAGGCTTCCTCTCCAAGGTTCAATGGACTTGCATGGCGACGATGGCGAGGTCGTCGCCCAACGGCTCTCCGCCGCAAAAAGCGCGCACCTCCGAAAGCAAGCGTTTGATCAGCGCCTCGGGCGGCAGCGCTCTGTGGGCGTTGAACGAAGCGCACAGCCGATCAAAGCCAAAGAACTCGCCGCGCGCATTTTGCGCATCGATCACGCCATCCGTATAGAGAAGCAAAGTGTCGCCGCTGGAGAGCTTCACGCTCTTCTCTTCGAAATCGACATTTGGCAGGACGCCGAGAACCAATCCATCCGCGTCCAGTGGCGCGCATTCGGAGCGCCCGCATCGCAATAGCAATGCCCAGTTGTGGCCTGCGTTCGCATATTTCAGGATGCGGGTTTCCGGGCTGAATTTCATGTAAAACATGGTGATGAACAATTCGGCCTTGTTCAAATCGTCGTAAAGCAGCTCGCCTAAATCCCGCAATATTCGCGCCGGACCGACGGGAGACGGCGCCACTTTGCGCGTCTCCGCGCGGAGCGTGCTGCGCACCGCGGTCATGATGAGCGCGGCGCCGACGCTATGTCCCGAAACGTCCGCGATCACGAGATCGATTGCGTCGCCATTATGGAAAAAATCAAAATAGTCGCCGCCGACATGCGTGGCCGGAACGCAGATTCCCGCGAGTTCCGCGTGAGGCGAGCGAAGCGGCGCGTCCGGCAGAAGCGAGAGCTGGATATGCTTCGCTATCTCCAGCTCGCGTCGACTCTCGTCGGCCTTGCGCCGCTCGGTGACGTCGGTGTGAATGCCGATATAATGCGTGATGTCGCCGCTTTCATCGAAGACCGGAGAAATCAGCAATTCGTTCCAGAATGGCTCGCCTCCCTTTCGATAGTTCCTCAACGTTATTTCGCAATCTCGCCCCGCCGCGATCGCTTCGCGGATTTGCCGCAGACCCGAGAGATCGGTTTCTGGACCTCGCAAGAGGCGCATGCTTTTGCCGAGCAGTTCTTCGCGCGTGTAGCCGGTCATGCGGCAGAGCGCTGGGTTGACGTAGATATTGGGATTCCCTGGCGCCCTTCCGTCACTGATCGCTATGCCGACATGAACGGACTCGATCGCGCGGTCGCGTAGGCGCAGGGCATCCTCGAAGGCCTTGCGCGCGGTGATATCGTGATCCACGCCCCGCCATTTCAAGAGTCGCCCCTGGTCGTCGAAAATCGGCGCGCCGCTCGATTCCGTGTAGACCTCTTTTCCGTCCTTGCGACGGTATTTATTCACCAGCCGAGAGAAGGGTCGGAGTCGATCCGGCGAAGCGCCCGCGGTCGTAATTGGCGGCGGCGGGGTCTCATCATTGCCGACCTGCAAATCGAGATAGTTTTTTCCCAAAATTTCCTCGGGCTCGAAGGCGAGAATGTCTCGTACGGCTCCGCTGCTGTATACATAGCGCCCCAAGGGATCTTGCTCCCATAGCCATTCGCCGGTCATCTCCGCCACATGGCGAAAACGCGCTTCGCTTTCGATAAGCGCTTCCTTGTCGCGCTTCTGCTCGGTGATGTCCTGCTGGATCGCCAGATAATGCGTGATCTCGCCGCGCGCATCGCGCAACGGCGTGATGGTTTCCAACGCCCAATAGGTTTCGCCGCCTTTTTTTCGATCCTCGATTTCGCCGCGCCACTCGCGCCCGTTCTGGATCGTTTCCCAAAGGCGTTCATACTGCTCGAGCGCGGTGTGATTCGAGCGCAACAGACTCGGATTCCGGCCGATGAGTTCGTTGGCCGCGTAGCCCGTCAACCGCGTGAAACTATTGTTCACATATTCGATTACGCCCGCCTTGTTGGTAATCAGGACCGCCGTCGGGCTTTGGTCCACCGCGAACGATAAGGTCAGAAGACGTTGTTCGTTTTCCTTGCGCTTGGTTAAATCATGGGTGACGCCAACGAACAGCCGACGCCCCTCTAACCATAATTCGCCGATCGACAGATAAATCGGGAAAACCGAGCCATCCTTGCGACGAGCGACCACCTCTCGCCCGACGCCGATGATTTTCTTTTCGCCCGTGGCGAGATAGCTCGCAAGATAACCGTCATGCGCTTCTCGAAAAGGAGAAGGCATTAATAGTTTCACATTCTGGCCGAACACTTCGTCCCGACGATAGCCAAACAACCGCTCGGCCCCCGCGTTGAACAACTGGATCCGGCCCGACTCGTCGATCAGAATGAGACCGTCCGTGACGGTGTCGAAAATCGCGTCTAGCTTATCCTTGATCTCCGCGACAGTGAGATCCAGGTCCCGACGCCCCGCTCGCCGACGCAGCTTCAGCAATGTGGCGCCACCGCCATCGCCAACTAGTCGCCATCGCGCGAAGGCGGCGTCCAGCACGCCGCCGTCCTTCCGATGAAAGCCTCCGTATTTCCATCGAGACGTCGGATCGCGCGCTCCATTTTCGACTCCCACGTAGGATAGAAAGCAGCGCCCTATCAACTCGTCCTGTTTGTAGCCGGTCAGTTCCTCCGCTGCCTTATTCATGCAGCGGAGAGCGCCTCGCTCGTCCAACAGGCAAAGACCGCCGTCGAAGCAATCCAAAACCGATCGTAGAAGAGGCAATTCAAACAAAGTCGGAATTCCTTTTTCTGGCGGGCGTTCGGTGTCGCGCGATGTCCTTCCCTGACGGGAAATAGAGCCGACGAGAGCGGCCGCCAGTAGGCCAGGCGACTCGCGCCGCATGGCGAACGACGCGCTCGAGATCGACATCCGTTCTCTCGCACGGCCGAATTGCGTCAGTGGAGACCGCTTGCGGCGCCGCATGAGTCGAAAAGCGAGTCAAGTTCGCCCGCGAGCGCCGCGAACGGCGTAAGCGTGAGCGACGGAACCTCTATTAATTCCGCGCGCAAACGCAGGAATCGCGCAAGGCGCGCATCGAGGGAAAGCTCCCGAAAAAAGGCGGCGGGATCACGGGATTTCGTTCGCAACGCCATTCGCACGAGGCGCGCCGCACCGGAACGAAATTGATCGCCAAGAGCAATTTGCAGTCGACGCTCCCATGGATCTCGCGCCTTCACGTCGGAAGCCAGCGCCGCCATTTCACGCAATCCCAACAGCGCTAGAAACTCGTCGAACAGCTTTGCGACGGCGCCAAGTTTTTCTTGCGACCCGCCAACCAAATCCACCAAAATCGGAAAGTCCCGCAAGCGATCCAGGAACAGCAGACGGGAAGCTTCCGGAGCCGCCGAGGCCAATACCGTGAACTCCGAGCTTTCGCCGAGATAATTGAGATATTCGTCCAAGTCGGCGCGCCATTTTTGGATGACGCCGGGATTTGGCGTCAGTCGTCGACCATGTTCAAACGCCCAACGGCACAAGAACGCCAAGGCGTCTTCCAGTTGCAGCAAGAGCTCGTAGGAGCGATCCGCCGTCATCTGGCCTTCCACGCCCCGAACGGCGTCGCGCCACCGGTCTCCGCGCAGAATTTGATCGAATGCAAGGTAAAGACTCACCGCGTCGCGCGCGCGCATCGGGTCGAGATCGTCGATCCCAACAAGAAAACTCGCGCCAGCCTGGTTGATCACCTTGTTGCATATCTCCGTCACGGCGATTTCTCGACCCAGCAGATGATTTCGCAGACGATCCGCATAACGCGCGCGGGCCTTGGCCGGAAAATAACGCGCGACGAAGTCCCCGGTCCATTCCGCGTCGGGCCAGGGCGGCGCCTCCAGCAGCGCGCGCTTCAACGCCAGCTTTGCGTATGCCGTCAACACGGCCAATTCGGGTCGCGTATGCCCAACGCCAACGCGACTCATCGCCTCTCGGCGCGACGGAAAGAACGCCACCTCTCGATCGAGCAGCCCAGCGTTTTCGAGCTGATCGGCCAAAATCAGGAACGGCTCGATATTGTCGAGGCATCGCTTTCGATCCAAGGACAGGGATAGGCTCTGGCGATAATTATCATCCAACACCATGTCGCGGACTTCGTCGCTCGCCTCGATAAGAAAGCGATTGCGTTCGTCGTCGCTCACCTTGACGGCGCTGACGCGCGCCGATGGCGAAAACAGAATCTTGAGATTGACCTCGTGATCGGAAAGGTCGACGCCGCCGGAGTTATCGACCGCGTCCGTATTGATGCGACCGCCTTGTAGCGCATATTCGATCCGCGCCCTTTGGGTGAAGGCGAGATTGGCTCCTTCGCCAACGACCTTCGCTCTCACTTGGGTCGCGTCGACGCGGGCGCCGTCGTTGGCGCGGTCGCCCACGACTTCATCACTTTCCGAACTCGCTTTGACATAAGTTCCGACGCCGCCCATCCATAAGAGATCGACCGGCGCCGCCAGAAGAAGGCGGATCAGTTCTTCCCCGTCCGCTGATCGATTGCGCGCGCCGAGCCATGCGCGAATCTCCGAGCTCAAGGGAATGTCCTTCGCGGCGCGCCGGAACACGCCCCCTCCGGAAGAAATGAGCCCCGGATCATAATTGGCCCAAGTCGCGCCCGGCGTTTCGAAAAGCCGCCTTCGCTCGACGAGAGAGCCCTGTCGGTTTGGATTGGGATCGAGAAAGATATGTTGCGCGTCGAAGGCCCCGAGCAACCGGATATTGCTCGTCAACAACATTCCATTGCCGAACACGTCGCCTTCCATGCCGCCGACGCCCACCACGGAAAATGGCTCGACATCGACATCGACGCCCAATTCCCGAAAGTGCCGCTTGACGCAGACGAAGGCTCCGCGCGCCGTGATTCCGAGGCGCTTGTGATGAAAGCCGTGCGAGCCGCCGGTCGCGAAGCTGTCGCCGAGCCAAAAGCCATATTGAGCCGCGATCTCATTCGCCCAATCCGAAAAGCCCGCGGTTCCCTTGTCGGGAGCGACGACGAGATAAGGATCGGGGTCGTCGTAGAAAACGAATTTCGACGAGCGCGCCGCGTCGGCGCCGTTCACGCTGTCGGTCAGATCCAGCAAGCCGCGGATGAACGTGGCATAAGCCTCGCGCCCCAATCTGGCGCGATCCTCGGCGTCGACACAAACATTCTTAAGCGCGAAACCACCCTTCGCTCCCTGGGGAACGATCAAGGCGTTTTTCATCATCTGCGTGCGCATCAACTCCAGAATCTCCGTTCTCAAATCATCGGGCCGCTCCGACCAGCGGACGCCGCCGCGCGCGATTTTCGCCCCGCGCAGATGAACCCCCTCCATCCCATGGGAATGAACGTAGATCTCGACCAAGGGCTTCGGGCTCGGCATGTTGATGACGCCGAGGCTGTTGATCTTTAGCGAAACGAAAAAGTCGGCGCGGTTTTGGCGAAAATAGAAATTCGTGCGCGACGTGGCGTCGATGAGGTTAAAAATGTCGCGCAAGATGCGATCCTCATTCACATCCGCCACGCCCTCCAGCCCGCGGATTAAATCGAGCCGAAGCTGCGTCACTCCCTCGGTTTCGCGTCTGTCCTCGTTGCCGAGGCGCTCGTCAGGTTTGAATCGGGTTTCGAAGTAGCGATACAAAAGCCGGGCGGCCTCGTAATTCGTGATAAGCGCGCCGTGAACGCGACGCCGTTCAAACCGATTGTTGATTTGCAGATAATAATTGCAGTAGGCGCGCAGCAGGTCGACCATTCGCCAGTCGAAGCCGGTCAGCATCACGAGACCATTCAGCGCATCGTCATCCGTTTGGTCGGACAGCAGCGCATCCAACGCCTCAAGCACGGGCCGCTTATATTTTGAGAGGCCCGCGGACGCGCCATTGATCGCCTTTACGAAAAACCTCCGGATATAAAACTGGCGCGGATCGATCGTGACGACGAACTGGATCTGATCGACGACGCGCAACCCTAAATTCCGCAATAGCGGTATGATCGCATCGAGATCGCGCGGCTTGTCGCCGTACACGGTGAGCCGATGGAACGCGCCGCCGTCGTCGGCGCAGGGGGGACGCAAATCCAGCGCGTCCCTTCCACTTCTGATCGCCGTCTCCAAACGCAGAACATCGCGCACGGCGAGGCGAGGAGAAACAGTCGCGCGGTAATCTGGCGGAAAACCTTTCTCATAAGGGAACGCCAGGCGTTCCAAACCAAGTCGTCGAATGGCGCGGTCGAGCAGGTTTTTAAGGTTACTTTCCCAAGGCATGCCGTCATCAAGAATTTGCCCCGGAAAGAAACTTTCCTGACCCGAGGAATGGCGTTCCGGGAGGCCATGGCGCGGGGCGAGCGGGTTCAGGAGATCCTCTTTTTCATTTCGAGCACATTGCCGGACTCCGTCTTTCGATATGCGACATGATCCATCAGCGAGCGGATGAAGAAAATGCCACGTCCGCGTTCGCTCAATTCGTCGATCTCGGGAGCGGGCACCGCCTCGAGGTCGAAGCCTTGACCGTAATCGTAGACGCGAACGCAAAGATCGCTGTTTTCGATGGAGAGAAGAATCCGAATCTTGTCTTTCCGATCGTTCGCGCAGCCATATTGGATCGCGTTCGTCACGGCCTCGGTCACGACCAAATTGAGGTGATACGCGAGCGTCTCGCGGTCGCTCTTCTCTCCATCGATATGCCTGGCGAGTTGCTCCGCTATGTTGCCGATCACCCGCAAATACCGGGTCTGACTTGGAACCATGATATCCAAATTCAGGATGGTCTCGGACGTCGTGCACATGCGAGCCTCCGCGCTAAACGTCCAAGGCCTCCCGAAGGCCCGGATATATTTCGAACACGCGTTGCAGACGCGTGAGTTCGAACATGGCTTTGACTCTCGGCTGCAGGCCAGCCAGAGCGAAGCCGGTGGATCTTTGGATCGCGTTCTTATGTCCAGATAGCAGCGCGCCTAAACCGGAACTGTCGATAAACTGCACGTCGCCGAGATCCACCACGAGATCACGGGCGCCTTCCTCGAAAAGCTTGAGAATGCGATCCTTCAACTCACCGGAGTTGTGCGCGTCAAGGCGTCCCTCTTTAATTATGAGAAGGGTTCTGCCGTCACGCTGCTCGGTCACGAGTCTCATCCTGATTCCTCGCCGCCAAAAGATGAACGCCCTACCGATTTCATAAGTAGGGTTTCCGCTTGAGATAAGAATGGCGCGCGCGGAATTCAACATTCGCCAATATCGCGAAGGCGCGGGCTGCTCGCGGCGCGTTTCCGAGCGGTTTGGCCGAATGCGGCCGCGCCGCGTGATCCAGCCGCGTATTCTTCCGGCGTGGCGCCCCCGCGGCATGTTGTCCGGCGCGTCAAGAGTCCTATTTATTTGTTTCGTTGCGCGGTCGACCGAAGCGAAGTCGGCAAGTCGCGATTGTCGCCCTCGAAGGGAGGGCGCGCCATGAGGTTTCTTCGCGGTGGCGCGGGCCTGTGTTCCGCCCTTTTGCTGGCGACTATGTTCGGTCGCGCGGAAGCGCACGGCTATCTTGCTGGCTCGTTCCCGCCGGCGAAGGCGCACCTCAAGACATCGCCGCATACAATCAAATTGCATTTCTCCCTGAGGGCCGACGCCCGATATTCAACGATCGACTTGGAGGACGACGATGGCGCCGTGCTTGCGTTCAAGACGCAGCAGATCGCGTCGCGCGACATGGATATGAGCGCTCCCACGCTTGCGCCGGGGCGCTATCACGTGCGTTATCGGATTTTGTCTCCCGATGGCGATGTTGTTCAAGGGAAAATTGATTTCATCATCGACGAATAGAGACGGAGGCCGGGGCTCGGACCCAAGGCATGGGTTTCGCGAACTTGCGCTCAAGACGGGCGAGCCGCGGAGTCCATGCTTCGCCGACCATCGACGAACACTCGGGCGCTCCGCGCATCGTTCACATAAAAAAACGACTTGCTTCCTTTCTTTCGGGCTCTCGCATCCATATGTTTTTTGGGGTGGGGGCTAACGTCTTTGTGTTTTTCGGCCTCGTCCGAGGTGATCGGTTTGGCGACCGGCGAAGTCCGAGCCGTTTTAAGAACCCGATCGACCGGCGCAATCCCGGCCAGAAGGCGGCGGCGTGATGAACGAAGAAGAATACGATCGATGGCTCGCGGAGTCGCTCGACGAGGCTCTCACGCTGCTGAGGCGGAAAGCCGCGGAGGCTTCGCCCCAGCGTGCGTTCGCGACCGAGCAACCTGGGGCGGACGCCCCCTACCGTGACGTGAATTGGCTGGAAGCAGACCGCGACGCAAGGCCGGCCGGTCATCTTGAGGATTTATCCCTGAAATTGATCGGACTTTTCACTTTGCTCGCCACGCACGCCGGATTGAACGTCGGTCGCGCCCAGACTTGCGAGAGGCGCGGACCTCGCAATTTCGAAGCTATCAATCATCTCGCGCTGGCGATCGAAGAGACGAAACTAGGCCATGTGGAAGCAGCGAAAACCCACGCGCGGGAGGCGTTGCGTCGCCTGAATCTGAATAAGCCTCTCCCATGACCGCCGATCCGCGGCGCGGCGCGGAAAAGGTTTAGGCCGGCGCCAGCAGCAGGCTGGTTTCGCTTCTTGCGATTCCGTCGATCGATCTGACGGTCGAGAGCACGCGGTCGAACTCCACGAGATTCGCGACTTCAATCTCCGCGATCAGATCGAAAGCGCCGTTCGTGCTGTGCAGCGCATGGATTTGCGGCATTCCCCGCAGCGATTTCGCCACCTGCCTCGTATTCTTGCCGGCGACCTCGATCATCATGATCGCGCGAATCTCGTTGGCCGCGGCGCCGCCTTTGACACGCACGGTGAAACCGAGAATCACGTCCGAGGCGATCAGTCGATCCAGGCGATTCTGAATCGTGCCTCGCGAGACGCCGAGGCTCTTGGCCAGTTCGGACAACGGCGCGCGTCCATCGGACCTCAACGCCGCGATCAGACGATGATCCAGATCATCCATGCCGAAGCCTCTGCCGTAATGACCATGCAGAATGTCAGTTCTGTCAGATTGCTATCATAATTTATATATTATTGCCATTTTCGTTAGCGCAATGGCCAATTATCATGCCGAAAGCACGGAAAGCCACGGGGGCAGCATGGTTCGCATTTTGAGCGCATCCGCCATCGGAAAGATCGTCAATCGGGTCGGGCGAGACCGATTCTGGCTTCGACTCATCGATTATCTGGAGCAAGACTTCCGCCGTTGGGAGTCTTTCGAGAAGGCGCCTCGTCTCGCGAGCCATTCGACGGACGGCGTCATCGAACTCATGCCCACGAGCGATGGGGAGACCTATTGCTTCAAATTCGTCAACGGCCACCCAAAGAACACTTCACGCGGCCTGCAAACCGTCGCGGCCTTCGGCGTGCTGGCCGATGTCGCGACCGGCTATCTGCGCCTCTTGGCGGACATGACGCTCGCCACGGCGTTCAGGACCGCCGCCGCCTCCGCTCTCGCGGCGCGCTATCTCGCGCGGCCGGAGAGCGAAACCATGGCGCTGATTGGCCTGGGAGCGCAGTCGGAATTTCAGGCCTGCGCCTTTCAGGCGGCCCTCGGCGTCAATCGATTGCGGATCTATGATGTCGATCCGGCGGCCGCCGAAAAATTCCAGCGGAACATGGCCGACTCCGGTCTTTCCGTTATCCGCTGCCCGAGCGCGCAACACGCCGTCATCGGAGCGGACATTATTACGACGATCACGGCGGACAAACGAAGGGCGACGATTCTTTCCGACAACATGGTCGGCGCCGGAACCCACCTCAACGCTGTCGGGGGCGATTGCCCGGGCAAGACCGAACTCGCGCGAGACATTCTCGCGCGCGCGGAGATTTTCGTGGAATACGCGCCGCAAACGCGCTTGGAAGGCGAGATCCAGCAGTTGAGCGCTGATCATCCCGTCACGGAGTTATGGGAGGTCATCGCCGGCCGAAAGCCTGGGCGCCGCTCGCAAAGAGCAGTCACGATTTTCGACGCGGTGGGTTTCGCGATCGAAGACTTCTCCGTCCTCCGTCTGCTTCGCGATCTTGCGGATGAGTTGGAGATCGACGACGAGATCGATCTTATCGCGCGGCCGGCTGATCCAAAAAATCTATTCGCGCTGTTGCGGGCGCCCCAAACCGATAGGAGCCGCCGATGCGCCTAAATTCGCGAGCGCCGCGAGGCGCGGCCAGCATGGCGAAGGCCGGCGAGGAAGCCGAGGCCACGTTGGTCGGGACGGTTTCCGTGAGCCAGGAGAGGCGCCATGACACGCAAATGCGGGACCGGGCGCCGTCATCGGCGAACGGCGCGCGCGTGCTCATGTGCGCGCCGACGCATTTTTGCGTCGACTACACCATCAACCCCTGGATGGAGAATCAGATCGGGAAAGCGGACAACGCGCTGGCGATAAGGCAATGGACGAACCTCGCTCGCCTTTTGGCGAGAGAAGCCGAACTCGCCTTCGTCGCGCCGGCGCCGGGTCTGCCCGACATGGTTTTCACCGCCAATGCCGGCCTGGCCATTGGCGGAACCGCCGTCGTCAGCCATTTCGCGGCCAAGGAAAGACAAGCGGAGGAGCGTCCGTTCCGCGCCTGGTTCGAGGCCGAAGGTTTCGAAATCGCGCCCTGGCCTTCGGACATTGCGTTCGAAGGCGCCGGCGACGCATTGCTCGACGACTCGCGCTCCTTGATCTGGTGCGGCCATGGCTGGCGCTCCAGCCCGGCGGCGGCGGCGCTGCTGGAGACCATATTCGCGCGGCGCGTCGTTGGTCTTCGTCTCGTCGATCCGCGCTTCTATCATCTCGACACGTGCTTTTGCCCCCTCGCCGACGGGTGGTTGATCTATTACCCGCCCGCATTCGACGCGGCGTCGCGGCAAGCGATAGCCGAACTCGTCCCAGCCAGGAAACGCATCGAGGTCGGCGAGGACGACGCCCGGCTGTTCGCGTGCAACGCCGTCGAGGTCAATGGACGCGTCTTCATGAACGGCGCCTCGGAGGATTTACGGCGCCGCTTGCGCGCGGCCGGGTTCAAGCCGGTGTTGACGGATCTTTCGGAATTCCTCAAAGCGGGCGGGGCGGCCAAATGTCTGACGTTGAAATCGACCGAGACATAGGCGCCGCCCGCCGCGAAACAACGGCCGACGCCTGGATTTCACGGCGCTTTAGCCCGACGGCGTCTCGGCGCCTGACAAGGGGCGAATCCATCCCTATATTAGGCGGCTAATGTTCCGCGCCCCCAACTTTCGGCCTCTCGCCGAGGAAAGATGGATATGTCGACGCAAAATTCGGTCGCGATCGCCCTCACGCCCGGCCCGACAACGGCGCCCGCCCCCGCCGCGCCGGGCGTGACTCATTCCAAACTCGACAATGGCATGGAAATCGTGGTCATTCCCGACCCCCGCACGCCGGTCGTGACCCATATGGTCTGGTATAAGAACGGCTCCGCCGACGATCCGCTCGGCAAGTCGGGCATCGCGCATTTTCTCGAACATTTGATGTTCAAGGGAACCAAGGAGCATCCCCAGGGCGCCTTCTCCAATCTCGTCGCGGAGCTTGGCGGGCAGGAGAACGCCTTCACCGGATACGACTACACCGCCTATTTCCAGCGCATCGGCAAGGAGCATCTCGAGACCTTGATGCGCTTCGAGGCCGATCGCATGACCAATCTGGTGCTCTCCGACGAAGTGGTCGGTCCCGAGCGCGAGGTCGTGCTCGAAGAACGCCGCATGCGCGTCGACAATGACCCCGGCGCGCAGCTCGACGAGACGCTGCAGGCGGCGCTGTTCGCCCATCATCCCTACGGCACGCCGATCATCGGCTGGAACCACGAGATCGAAGACCTGTCGCGCGAAGACGCGCTCGCCTATTACACGCGCTTTTACACGCCCGAAAACGCCATTCTGATCGTCGCGGGCGATGTCGACGCGGGGGACGTGGCGGCGGCGGCGGCGCGGACCTACGGCAAGATCCCCGCGCGCGCGCAGGCGC
>JBAWEN010000638.1:0-3968 GCA_049591215.1 Methylocystis sp.
CGCGCGCCCGCCAAGGCTCGCGGCGCTCCATCGCAGCACGGCGCCGACGGTCGCGTCGCAATAGGACAGCAGCGCCGCCAGGGTCTCCACGGGGTCGTCGTAAAGATCGGCGACATGCGCGTCGAGAAAGGTCGCGAATTCGCCCCGCGATAGTCCGCGCGCGGCAATGGTGTCCATTACGGCGTCGGCGACGGGATGCGCGGCGCCTCCCTCCCCGCCCGGCGCCTCCAGCGTGTCGGCCCACCAGCGCAGACGCATCTCGCCGAGCATCGGCTGCGTCACTTTCGCCCGCACCTCGTCGATTTCCATCCAGAAGGCGTGAAGCGCATGGAGATGGCGGCGCCGTTCGGCCGGCGCGAACAAGGCGGCGAGCCAGAGGTCGCGGTCCTTCTCGCGCAAGGCCGACTCGCACAGCGCGTAATGCTGGGCAAGCTCCGCCGCGCGCGCGGGATCGGCGGGAGCGCTCATGTCAAACCGCGATCAGCAACGCGGCCACGCGCCGGCCTTCGTCGAGCAGCATGTTGTACGTCCGCACGGCGGCGCCCGTTGACATCGTCTCGCAACCGACGCCGGCGGCGCGCAGCTTCGCCCGCAACGGGGCGGGGAGCGGCGCGAGATCGGCGCCGGTCCCGACGATGAGCAAATCGGCAGGGCCGGCGGGGTCGCTCAACATGAGATCGAGAGGCTCGGCGTCAATCTCGCTCGCCTTCGACAGCGCCAGCGCGCGCACGCCGGAAGGCGTCGCCAGGATCGAGCCGCGATGCGACATGTCCGCGAAGCGGAAGCCGCCGCCGCCATAATCCTCGATCCTGTGCCGCCCGGGAACGAAGCCGTCGGTCTTCGTCATCGCGGGGTGCTCAGGCGCTGGAGGGTTTGGCGCGCCTGGCGGATTTCGCGGCTGTCTTGGCCTTGCCCGAATCGGCCTTGCCGGAATCCGCCTTCCGAGCGGCGGCGTCCTCGGCCGGCGCGTCGTCGGAGCTTTTCGCGCGTTCAGCATCGTCGGAGCGCAAACCAAGATAAATCAGCATCGGCGAACAGATGAACACCGACGAATAGGTGGCGACGACGATGCCCCAGATCATCGCCAACGAAAACGAGCGGATCACCTGGCCGCCGAAAATGGCCAGCGACAGCAGCGCGAGAAACACCGTCGTCGCGGTCATGATGGTGCGCGGCAGCACGGCGTTGATCGACATGTCGATGATGTGCGCGGTGCTCATTTTTTTGTATTTGCGCATCATCTCGCGAATACGGTCGAGCACGACGACCGTCTCGTTCAGCGAATAGCCGACGATGGTGAGAATGGCGGCGATCGAGGTGGTGTTGAATTCAAGTTGCGTGAGCGCGAAGAATCCAACCGTCAGCAGCAGATCGTGCATCGTCGCGATGACGGCGCTGACCGCGAATTGCCACTCGAAGCGGAACCACAAATAGCCGAGCACCGCGATGATCGACAGCACCACGCCGAGCGTGCCCGACTGCACCAATTCATTGGAGACGCGCGGCCCCACGACCTCGACGCGGCGCAGTTCGTAATCGTTTTCGACGGCCGCGCGCACGCGCTCCACCGCCGCCTGCTGCGCGACATCGCCGCCGGGTTGCAGGCCAAAGCGCATCGTCGCGTCGGACTTATTGCCGAAAGCCTGCACCTCGATCTCGCCGAGATTGAGCTTTTCGGCGAGCGTCCGCAGCGTGCCGACTTCGGCCGATCCGCCCTTGGCGCGCAGTTCGATCACCGTGCCGCCGGCGAAATCGATGCCGAAGTTCATATGCACGAAGACGAACAGCAAGACGGCGATGATCGACAGCGTGGCGGAAAGCGGATAGCTCACGCGGCGAAACCGCATGAAGGGGAACTTGGTGTTCTCCGGGGCAAGGCGCAGAAGTTTCATTGGTTGTGGCCCCTCAGATCGGCAGGCGCGTCGGACGCGCGCGGTGATACCAGACTGCGATCATCATGCGCGTCATGGTCACGGCGGTCACGATGCTGGTCAAAATGCCGAGCGCCAGCGACACGGCGAAGCCGCGCACCGGGCCGGCGCCAAGGAAATAGAGGATCGCGGCGGCGACGAACATCGTCACATTGGAGTCCACGATGGTCGCGAAGGCGCGGTTGAAGCCGGCGTCGAGCGAGGCCAGAATCGAGCGCCCCGCGTGTTGCTCCTCGCGGATGCGCTCGTAGATCAGCACGTTGGAGTCGACGGCCATGCCGATGGTCAGAACGATGCCGGCTATGCCCGGCAGCGTCAGCGTCGAGCCGAGCAGCACAAGGCCGGCGAAGATAAAGACGACATGCACGAACAAGGCGAGATTGGCGAAGATTCCAAACACGCCATAAGTGATGAGCATATAGAAGACCACGAGGGCCGCGCCGACATAGGCGGCGCGTTTGCCGGCGTCGATCGAATCCTGCCCAAGACCCGGCCCCACCGTGCGCTCCTCGACGATGTTGAGCTTGGCCGGCAGGGCGCCGGCGCGCAGCAGGATCGACAGATTATTGGCCTGCTCGACCGTGAAATGGCCGGATATCTGGCCGGAGCCGCCAGTGATCGGCGTCAGGATGCGCGGCGCGGAGATCACCTTGTTGTCGAGCACGATGGCGAACAGCCGCCCGACATTCTTCGACGTGACCTCGCCGAACTTTTGCGCGCCGCGAATATTGAAGCGGAAATTGACGACGGGCTCGCCGCCGCGCTGGTCGAAGCCGGGCTGCGCGTCGGTGAGATCCTCGCCCTGCACCATGACCTGCTTCTCGATGCTCATCTTGCCGCTCTGGTCGGTCTGCTCCATCTCCTCGGTTTCCGCCGGGCTCTGGCCGGGTTCGGCGACGAGACGGAATTCGAGCTTCGCGGTCTGGCCAAGGATCGTCTTCAACTGCTCGGGGTCTTGCAGGCCAGGCACCTGCACGATGATGCGGTCGTCGCCCTGACGCTGGATGCTGGGCTCGCGCGTGCCGAGCGCGTCGATGCGGCGACGGATCACCTCGATCGACTGATCCACGGCGCGGCGGACTTTTTCGGTGAGGCCGGTGTCGGTCACGACGACGCGCACGAGGCCGTCGCCTTCATCGTCGACTTCGAGCGGCGGCGAGCCCGCGCCGAGCCGGTTGGTGTAGCCCTGGGCCAGCGCTTTCAATTTGGGGATGACCTTGGCGCGGTCGGCGGCATCCGGGATGCGCATCTGCACCCCGCGCGTCTGCTGCCCGATGCCGCCCGTCGTCGCCACCTTCTCCTCGCGCAAAATCCGCCGCGCGTCGTCGCGCAGATTCATGGCCAGGGTGTGCAACACGGAAGGTTTGTCGACCTCCAGCATGACGTTGGAGCCGCCTTGCAGGTCGAGGCCCAGCACGATCGTCGCGGGCCGCGCCCAGTCCGGCAGACGCGCCGCGAGCGCCTCGTAATTGGACGGCGACAGCAGACTTGGCGCGACGACAAGCATCGCGGAGAACGTCATCGCCAGAATCGCGACGATTTTCCATTTGGCGAAACGCAGCATTGCTTGCCCTATAGCTGTGGAATCTGGTTTTGGACGCGTAGGTTCGGCGCGGGATCGCCGCGCCGTCAGCTCTTGGCCGACGGAGCCTGATCCTTGACCGGCTCGCCCTTCGAGCGCACCTCGACGATGGCGCTGCGCAGCATGCGGCTACGCACATTCGGGGCGATCTCGATCTCGAACTCCACGTCGTCGACGGCTTTCGTCACCTTGCCGATAAGCCCGCTCGACGTGACCACTATATCACCGCGGCGGACGTTCCCGAGCTGCTTCGTCTTCTCCTTCTGAGCCCGCTGCTGCGGCCGCAGCACGATCAGGTAAACAATGCCGATGACCACCAGAACGGGCACGATCTGCGCGATCAAATCGGGCAGCGAGACGGGCGGCGCTTCCGTGTTCGGCTGGCCGGTGGTCGCCGTCGTTCCGCCCTTGGAGCCGACCGGAGCGGGCGTGGCGGAGGGCGCGGGCGCCGGGGG
>JBAWEN010000639.1:0-5030 GCA_049591215.1 Methylocystis sp.
AGGCTTGCGCGCGCGCGGCGGCTCGCGCCGCGAGGGCCGCTCCCGCCCCGCCGCTGGCGTAATCCGCCGCCAGCGCCTTTTCCCGTTCGATCAGACGATGCGCGATATAGGCGGTGATGGCTTCGACCACCGTATCGAGCTTGTCGTTTTCGCAGATCTTGATGCGTCCATGCCGTGTGTCCTGCAAAAAACGATAGGTTCGCTGGTCATGGGCAAGTTCGACGAAGCCGATCTGATCGATGAACAGTCGCGGGCGCTCGCCCGGCGACACCGCCACGTCGAACAGGTCGCAGTCTCGTGGCAACTGCGCCAAAATGGGTTCCAGCTGCTCGCGCAGAATTTCGAGCCGCGCGATTTCCGCGCCACGCAGATCGGCGAGGACGCCCGATTGCGCGGCGCTGTCGATTCGGGCTCGGCGCAGAGCGGCCGACAGACTGGTGACGCGCTGTTCGAGGTTGGGCGGAGCGGCGCGCGGCGACGGCGCCAACTCCACTCCCGGCGACTCCGGCTTCCCCTTGACGGCCCCGGCGCCGATCCGCGTCGGCTCCAGCGGGGAGCCGCCTTCGCGTCCGGTATCGTCCATGTCAGCCACTTTCTTCCGCTCACTAAAAACGCGCGGGCTTACGCTTTCTTCACTATAGACGCTTCCGATGATTCTGCGAAGGGGCGCGCCGGCTTGTCCGCCGCCTTTGGCCGCGGAGTCGACTTTTCCGCCGCCATCCGGCAATGACTTCACAAAATGCCCATGATTCCAGATCAGAGCACCAATGCGTCCGTCACGAATCGGCCGCGCTAAGGAAACGCCATGGCCGCAATTGACTTTGGAACTGGGTCCTCGGGACGCAAGCTCGAACGGATGCTTTTGGGTTGCGCCCTGCTGGCGGCGGCGGTTGTCGAGGCCGCGAACGGACGCGGCCAGGCCGTTTTCGCGGGCGCGCTGGCGGCGCTGGCGCTCTATCTGCTTGCACCGCGTCACGACGCGGCGCTTGACCGCCGCCAAGGAGGCATCTTAGCGGCGGTGGATTTTCTCGCCGTGGCGGCGCTCGCGGCGCTGTGCGATCCGTCGGGAGTTCTGTGGCGCGCGCCGACATCAATTGAAAACCTCTTTCTGTTGACCCCCAGCGGCGTGGGGACGGCGGTTTTTCTTTATCTTACTGGCTCCGTCGGGCTCACCGGGCGCTCTCCCTTCGCGATCCGCGCCGCGCTGTTCGCGTTGCCGTTCCTATTTTGTCTGCTCATCGCGCTCGGCTCGCCCGTCGCGGTCGAACTGGGACGGGCGGCGCTTTTGGGCTTCGAAGCGCCGGACTTCGTGACGACCGTCATCGGGCGCGCGCTCGTGCTGTTTTTGGTCAACGAGGCGGTCGTTGTGGGCGCGCCGCTGGCGCTTGGCCGCTTCTTGCCGCGGGAGTGGCGCCCGCACGGCGTCTTGTTTCTCGCTGCGCTTTACGCCGCCGTCACGCCCGACATCGCGACCGCGGTGTCGGCCTATGTCACGCCATGGGCGCCCACGCCCATCGCGCAAATCGCGGCGGTGTTGGCCGCGGCGCTGGCGCAGGCAGGCCTGTGGGGCGAGACTTATCTCGTCACACAGTCGCTGGCGGGCCTGTTGCGGGGATCGGCCTCGCTGTCGATCATCGTCTTCGGCGATTGGAAAAGCGGCGCCGAAAAAGGTCTCGTCTACGGTCTCGTCTTCATGGGACTGCTGCTTGGCGCCAATCTGATCCTGGGGTTCACGCCGGCGCTTGCTGTCATCCATGTCACCGGACCGCTCGGCGCGGCGATTCTTGGCGCGCTGTTGTTTCCTTTGGCGCGCGCCATCGTCGAAAGCACCGATTCGACGTCGCCGTTCTTTGGCCGGCTCGAAGCCGCATATGCGAGAAACTCGAATTTCGCGCGCGGCGTCGTGGCCGGGGCCGGGGCCTGGCTGGCCCTTTATCTCGACCTGCCGGGCTGGAGCGGGTTCGATCGGTTTTTGTTCGGCGCAGCCGTGGGCGCCCTGGCGTTCGCCGGTGTCGAGGCCGCGCTGGACGCTCTCGAACTGCGCGAGGGGCGCCGGCAGCACCTTCGAAGCTGGCGCGTTTACGCGCTCGGAACCATGCTCGGGGGCCTGGTCGCCGGGGCCATCGCCTGGTACCTCGACAGCGGCCAGGTCGCGACCATCGTCTCGAAATTTCAAGCCTATGTGTCGCTCGACTATCGCGCCGACGGACGCCCGGTCAACGCTTATGTCATTCGCCCCTTATTCTCCAAATGGGGCGCCACCGACCTCGGGATGGCCGACGGCGGCGTGCGGGTTTTCTATGACGAGTCGCTTTCGGGCGTTATTCAATGGGTGTTCGCGGCGCCCTTGTTCTCGATCAATCTGTTTTTTCTCACGGCGCTCATGCAACGAAGCCTGAAGCCGCTGCGGCAACTCGCGAGTTTCGAGGGGCTCGATCTGCTTATCGAAAACGCGGTCCGCGTATTGCGCTGGGGCCTGTGGATGGCCCCGGTGATCTATTCCTTCCTGAAGGCGTCGCCCGATCCGACATGGTACAACCAAGACGGGCTGGTGCGCACGGGCGTCGCGACATGGCTGAATTCGACACTGCCGGACAATGAGTTCCGCCAGTGGAGCCTCGATATTTTCACGGCGCTGCTCGCCTTCGACGGCCTGCGCGTCCTGATCTGGTTCGACCACATGGGGCTGCGCGTCGCGACGCTGGTCAATCTGTCCTTCATCGGCGGCGACATCGCCGACGAAAAGGCGGCGCGCTTCCTCGGCAAGGCGCAGATCAGCCGCGCCATTCCCGAGGGCATCAGGCGTTTCGGCACCTGGGCGCCGTTGCTGCTGCCTTTTTACATTCCGCGCGGGGCCGAATGGGACAAAGCCTGGTCCGGCGCCGAGCAGATGACCCACGCGCAGCCGCCGGCCTACCTTTATCTCGTGAGCGGCTATTTGATTTTCGCCCTGGTGCTGGCGCTCGCGCTGATTGTCTTCCTGTTGATCCAACTCGCCCGCGCCGGTAAATTGCCGCTGGTTGGCGTCACCGGCGCGGGCGGCGCGCCGGGGTCGCGTCCCATCTGTCTCGCCAACGGCTTGATGACCAGCGAAACGTTCGAAGACGGGCAGGGCGCGCTGCGCATCGAGGGGATCGCGCGCGGCGGTCCGCCGATCGATCTCTTCCGCCGTCCCACCGACCACGCCCATCCGCGCGGGCGATTCCTGTTCCTGCGCGAGGACGGAGGGCCCTTGTGGTCGCTGGGCCAGGCGCCCACCTGCGGCGTCGGCGTCAAGGCGACGCTGATCGACGAGGGCGACAATCGGCTGTTTTTCCAGTGCCGCCAGCAGGGATTCGACATCGAGGCCCGTGTCGCGCTCTCCTCCAGCGAAGCGGTGGAGACGACGCGGCTGAAGTTGATCAATCTCGAAAAGCGCCCGCGCAAGATCGTCCTGGCGTCGCTGCGTGAATGGGTCTTGAACGAAACCGGCGTCGAGCAGCGCGACCCGGCCTATAACGCCATTCACGTAGGCACCTGGTTCGTGCGGTCGCTTGGAGCGGTGTTCGCCCAAAATCGCCTGCTCAAGGGCGGCGCGCGCAAACGGGCGGACCGGCGGCTTTCGCCAGAGATCGGCTTTCACGCCATCGGCGCGGCCCCCGGAACAACCATTACGCTCAAGGGCTATGAGGACGTGAAGTCGCGCTTCTACGGGCTCGGCCCCACCAATGCGCCCGACAGCCTGCTTGATCTTGGCGCCCAGCGCGCCCCGAGCGACGAAGGGCTGCTTTACGGCTTCGAGCCTTGCGCCAGTCTGAACGTCGAGATTGACGTGCCGGAGGGCGGCGTCGCCGAGATCGTGATTCTGGACGGCTGGGCGCGCGACATGGGCGTCGCGACCGAAACCGTCGCCCGCTGTCTTGGACTGGCGCCCATCGCGCCCGACGTTCTCGATCGCGCGCTCTCGCGGCGACGCAAACTCTTGCCGCCGCCGACGCCCGAACGGCATCGCTTCGAATTTTCGGCCGATGGGCGCAGTCTGGTCACGGCGCATGACACGCCGCGTCCCTTCGCGCATGTGATCGCCAATTCGCTCGGCGTCGGCGCGGTGCTGACCAATGACGGCGACATTTTCTCGTTCTGCGGCAATTCGCGGCTCAACAGTTTCACGCCGTTTCGCTTGGGCGAGGGCCGCATGGCGCCGGCGGGGCAGGCGATCTATGTCTTCGATCTCGCGCGCAAGGACGCTTTCAGCGCCACTTTCGTTCCGCTCCGGCGTCGCGACGCCGACTACGATGTGACCTTTGAGCCGGGCGTCGCGACTTACCGGTCGCGGCGCGACGGGCTGGAACTGGAGTTGACGGTCTTCGTCGCCAAATCCCTGCCCGTCGAATTCAAGCTATTGCGCATCCGCAACCCCGGCGATCACGAACGGCTGCTCGAAATCGTGCCTGTCATGGAGATCGTTCTCGCCGAGACCCCGAACGACAGTCTCGGCTCCATCGAAACCGCGACCGCGGACGACCTGAAATCGCTGTATTTCCGCAACCCGCGCAATGATTTCGTGAAGGGCTGGGCCTTTGTCTCGACCTCGCTCGACGCCGAATTCGCGGAGACTTCGCGCCGCCGCTTCCTAGGCCATGAGAGCCGAGACCCCGCCTTGCCATATATGGTCGAGCATGGTCATCCCGATGCTGGCGCTCCCGCGCATGAGCGCAAGGTCGCGGCGTTCTGCGGCTCGATCGATGTAGCGGCCGGCGGCGAGGCGCTGGTCGTGCTGGCGCATGGCCAGACCGGCTCGCTGGAGGACGCCAAGCTGCTCGCGTCGCGGGTTCGCGATCCAGCGTTCGCCCTGGCCGCGCTGGCCGAGAGCCGCGCCGCCTGGGTCGCCGAGACCTCGGTGCTGCGCATCAAGACAAACCAGCCCGATTTCGATCGCCTGGTCAACGACTGGCTGCCCTATCAATTGCTGGCGTCGCGCCTTTGGGGCCGCACGGGCCCCGCGCAGCGCTCGGGCGCGACCGGCTATCGCGATCAGTTGCAGGACGTGA
>JBAWEN010000640.1:0-4002 GCA_049591215.1 Methylocystis sp.
TCGTCAACCTGCTCAACGGCGTGCAACCCGTCCGCGAGGACGTCCCGCCCTCGACGCCGCAGCCGCCGCGCGCCTCGCCGGTCCCCTCGACCGGCCGAAAGCCCGAGCCCGACGTCGGCGGTCTGGAACCGCACCCGGTTTAGAGCGGGACCTGATCGCCAAACAGAATAAAGCCCCGCGCAAGCGTCGGGCTTTATTTCTGTCCAGCGGACTCCACTTTAAGGAAGGGCGGGAACGGCGTTTTAGCTGTTAAGATGATGAAGATCTATTTAACGGGGCTTTTGCGTCGGACGCCCAGGTCATGGTAACCAATGCTGCGGTTTCCTGTGCGCGAGCGCCGGCGGATGCGATAGGTTCGTTCCGCGCGATTTTCGATGGCTTGAGGGATCACAGTCGAATGACCCGCTCATATTTTGGAACGGACGGAATTCGCGGCAAGGCGAATGAGAAGATCACGCCGGAACTGGCGCTTAAGATCGGACAAGCCGCGGGCATTATTTTTCAGCGCGGAGAAGGCCGACATCGCGTCGTGATCGGCAAGGACACGCGTCTCTCCGGCTATATGATCGAATATGCGCTGGTCGCCGGCTTCTCGTCGGTGGGGATGGACCCGCTGGTGCTCGGCCCCATGCCGACGCCCGCCGTCGCCATGCTGACGCGCTCGATGCGCGCCGATGTCGGCGTGATGATCTCGGCCTCGCACAACGCCTACGAGGACAATGGCATCAAGCTGTTTGGTCCCGACGGCCACAAGTTATCAGACGAGATCGAGCTTGAGATCGAGCAATTGCTCGACAGCGATCTCACACACAAGCTCGCCGCGCCGCACGAGCTTGGACGCGCCCGGCGAATCGACGACGTGCGCGCCCGCTATATCGAATTCGCCAAGCGCACGCTGGCGCGCAACATGAGTTTCGAGGGCCTTCGCGTCGTTCTGGACTGCGCCAATGGCGCGGCCTATCGGGTCGCGCCCGAAGCCTTGTGGGAGCTGGGCGCGGAGGTCATCGCGATCGGCGTGGAGCCGGACGGCTTCAACATCAATCGGGACTGCGGCTCGACCTCTCCTCAGGCGCTGCGCGAGAAGGTGCGGGAACTGCGCGCGGATGTCGGCATCGCGCTCGACGGCGACGCCGACCGCGTCATCATGGTGGATGAACACGGCCGTGTGATCGACGGCGATCAGTTGATGGCGGTCGTCGCGGAGAGCTGGCGCGAGCAAAACCTGCTGACGAAGCCCGGCATCGTCGCGACCATCATGTCGAACCTCGGTCTCGAGCGCTACCTCGCCTCGCTAAAACTTTCGCTGGAACGCACGGCGGTCGGCGACCGCTATGTGCTGGAGCGGATGCGCGAGGGCGGATATAACGTCGGCGGCGAGCAATCCGGCCATGTCATTCTCTCCGACTATTCCACGACTGGCGACGGTCTCGTGACCGCCATGCAGGTGCTTGCCGTGGTGAAGCGCCGCGATCAGCCGGTCAGCGAAGTTTGCCGGCGGTTCGAACCACTGCCGCAAGTGCTGAAAAATGTGCGCGCGCCGCGCCCCCGGCTCGAGGCGGCAGCCGTCGTCAGCGCCATCGACAAGGCGCGCCGGCGGCTTGGCGAACAGGGCCGGCTGGTGATTCGCCCGTCCGGGACGGAGCCGGTCATTCGCGTAATGGGCGAGTGCGACAATCGCGCGTTGATCGAAGAGATCGTCGGCGACGTCTGCGACGCGCTCAGGGCGCCCGCCGAGCTGGCCTGACGAAAGGTCGGCCTGCAAAAAAACGCAGCAGGAAGCAAGGGATGACGCGCGGCCAAGCAGGCGCGCGATCTATTTGTCGTCGCTTCGGTAAGCCTTTATTTTCCTTAACTTGTAAGGTTAACCTGACTTTAAACCTTTAACGTCATCTTCCTTCCATTGGCATCTTGCCGCGGGTTCGCGTTGCGACCCTTTTTGAGCGAAGGGAAGACACACCATGGGCAGATCCCAAGCCCTTATTCTGGCGACGCTCGTCGCCGCCGGCGCGAGTTCCGCCGCATTTGGCGCGGACCTGCTTCCTCCCCCTCCACTACTCGAGCCTCCGCCGCCAATCGATGTGGGCGGCGGCTGGTATCTGCGCGGCGACGTGGGCGTCGGCGCGCTCCAGATGAATTCGTGGCGCTCGACGCTGCAGCCCTTCGACGAAACCGGACAGTCATTCGCCAACTCGGGCAACTTGTTCGTTCCCGCTTTCGCCTCCATCGGCGATACGACCTTCGCCGGCGTCGGCTTCGGCTATCAATTCAATCACTGGTTCCGCGCCGACATCACCGGCGAATATCGCACGGAGGCGACCTACCGGGCCGGCATAGCCGGCGCTAATCCCTACCCCCTGCCCGGAGGCTGGACCGGATTCGACACCTACAATGGGGGCGTCAGCACCGCCCTGTTCATGGCGAACGGCTATTTCGATCTCGGCACATGGCATTGCGTCACACCCTTCGTGGGCGGCGGCGTCGGCGTCGCCGCCCATAAATTCGCGGGGCTGACCGACTCCGGCGGCGGCGTGGCCACGGACGCCACGCCGACCAACTTCGCCTGGGCGGTGATGGCGGGCCTGGCGCTCAATGTGACCCCCAATCTCAAGATCGAGCTTGGCTATCGCTACCTCGACATGGGCGACGTCAAAAGCAATCCCGTCCATTGCCTGCAAGCTCAGGGGTGCTGGCAGGAGGTTCACTCCTTCAACCTAGCCTCCCAAGACGTCCGGCTGGGCTTGCGCTACGCCTTCGTCGGCGCGCCGGCCCCCATGGGTCCGCTCGTGACCAGATATTGAGCCTTCGCCAGTAACGGCGAATAAGCGGCGCGCGGCCAAAAGCCCGCGCCGCTTTTTTATGGGTTTCGCGTTTTTTCGCGCTGGGCCGCTCTCGCCTCGCCTCGAAAAATCCGGCATAGCTGGCGTAATGCCGCCACGCCGAACCCCAATCGCCGATCAAGAGCCCTTGCCGCCCGGCGGCAACGCGCCCGAGCTTAGCGTCTCGGAACTCGCCAATGCGCTGAAGCGCACGGTCGAGGACCGTTTCGGCCTGGTGCGCGTGCGCGGCGAGATCAGCAATTATCGCGGCCCTCACTCCTCCGGTCACGTGTATTTTTCGTTGAAGGACGCGACCGCGCGGCTTGACGCGGTGATCTGGAAGGGAGCTTTCGCGCGCCTCAAGATCAAGCCCGAGGAGGGCATGGAGGTCGTGGCGACCGGCAAGCTCACGACCTTTCCAGGCAAATCTTCCTATCAGATCGTCATAGAGGCGCTCGAGCCGGCGGGCGTCGGCGCGTTGATGGCGCTGCTCGACGAACGCCGCCAGCGCCTCATCGCCGAGGGCCTGTTCGACGCCGAGCGCAAGCGCCCCCTGCCCTTTCTGCCGCGGGTGATCGGCGTAATCACTTCGCCGACCGGCGCCGTGATTCGAGACATTTTGCATCGCCTGAGCGATCGTTTCCCGCGCCGCGTGCTGGTCTGGCCCGTGCGCGTTCAAGGCGAAACCAGCGCCGCGGAGGTCGCGGCGGCGATCGCCGGATTCAACGCGCTGGAGGCGGATGGAGCCATCCCGCGCCCCGACGTGCTGATTGTCGCGCGCGGCGGCGGCTCGCTCGAAGATCTCTGGAGCTTTAACGAGGAGATCGTCGCGCGCGCGGCGGCGGCCAGCGTGATCCCGCTCATCGCCGCGATCGGTCACGAAACCGACACCACCTTGATCGACTTCGCCGCCGATCTGCGCGCGCCGACGCCGACCGGGGCGGCCGAAAAAGCCGTGCCGGTGCGCGCCGAACTGATCGAACAGATCGCGACACTCGCCCGTCGGCTCGCCGGGGCGGAGCGACGGCTGCTCGACAATCAGGCGTCGCGCCTCGCCAACTTCAAGCGTTTGCTCGCCTCGCCCGATCAGGCGCTCGCGACGCCGCGCCAGCGCCGGGATCTCGCGCAGGAGCGAATGCGCGCCGCGTTGCGCCACGGTCTCGACCGGCGGCGGCTGCGCCTGTCG
>JBAWEN010000641.1:0-6613 GCA_049591215.1 Methylocystis sp.
CCTTAATTGAGCGGCAACATGACCGCCCGTCACTCACTTCGCCGCCGGGGAAATCGTCACCAGCGCGATTTTGTCGACGCCGCTGCACGCGAGCGCCAAGCCCCCGGCGGGCGTCGCGACCATGTTGCGCACGACGCCGCCGCCCGATGGGATCGGCCATTGCTCGAAGCTCTTAGTCTTCGGATCGAAGCGCGCGAGCATGTTTTGCTCGGCGCCGGTCTCCACGTACCAAACGTCGTCGCCGAGCGCCGCGATCGCATAGGGACCCGATTGCGCGCCGCCGGGCGAAAGCCAATCAACGACTTCGCCGTTTCGCGGGTCTAGCCGCCCAAGCCGGCCGCGCGTAAAATCCGTGTACCAGATGTAGCCGTCGCTCGTCGCGGCGATGCGGCGCGGCCGCGCGTCTTCGCTCGGAAGCACGAACTCCTCGATGCGCCGCGTCGCCGGATCGACGCGCGCGATCTTGTTCGCGCCGAATTCGGCGACATAGAGCGCGCCGTCCGCGCCAAACACGAGGCCGTAAGGCGCCGCGTCCTTGGTCGGCGGGGAAAGCAAGGCGATCTCGCCGGTCAAAGGATCGAGACGCCCAATCAGATTGGCGCCTTGCGCGGTGAACCACAGCACGCCATTGTTGTCGAACATCGGCGTATGAGGATCGATCCGCCCCGCGCTTTTTGGAAGATACTCTCGCACCTCGCCGCTCGCGGGATCGAGCTTGCCGATGTAGCCCTTCGATTGCGCCGTGAACCATATGGCTCCGGACTTGTCCGCGACGAGGCCATGTGGGCCGGAGTCGGGCTCTTTTAAAGGAAATTCTCGCACCTTCCCGGTGGCGGGATCGAGCCGCCCGAGCAGATTGGCCTTCTGGCCGGTGTACCAAATCGCTCCGTCGGGCGTCGCCAGCGGATCGTGCGGATGCGCGCCGCGCGTCGGCGTTGGCCACTCGCGAATATCGACGCGCGGCGCCGTCGTCTGGTGTTTGACCTCGATCGCGCCGGGCGTCGCGGCGCAATCCGCGCAATGCTCGAACGCAAAAGCGTGGGGGGCGGGCGCATCGTAAAGCGACAGCAGCGCCACGGCGCCGGCGATGGCGGCCGCGGTCGGCCAGGGCGAGCGAGAACGATCGACCTTCATTGCGGTGCTCCAACGGTTCTTCGCGCCAGCAAATAGGTTTTCCCCGCCGCCGTTCAATGCGGCGCCGGCGGAGGGACGTGGAAGCCCCAGTCCGGCCAATTTAACAAAGGGCGCGGCCGCGCCTACGGTATTGCGCCCCAGTCCTTCCCCGGGGTTGGCGGCGAAGGATTTTGGTTATTGCCTCCGTTGAGTTAAGTTCCGTCGTCGTTCCTTCGCCCGCTCTGGAAAGTCTGTCGCTCGCGCATGAACATCGCCCCCATCCGATATGTCGAACCCGTCTACCGCCCGCCGAGCGAAGCGGAGTCGCTGATCTTGCCCGTGACCGACGGCTGTTCCTGGAACGGGTGCACATTCTGCGAAATGTACACCGCCCCGCAAAAGCGCTTCCGCCCCCGCGGCGAGGAGGAGGTGTTCGAGAGCATTAGGCGCTGCGGCGAACAGTTTGGCAAAAGCCAGAAGCGTGTTTTCCTGGCCGACGGCGACGCGATGACGCTCTCCACCCGTCGCCTCGCGGCCGTGCTCGAGGCGATCCGCCGCGATCTGCCCGGCGTGCGGCGGGTGTCGAGTTATTGCCTGCCGCGCAATTTGCGCAAGAAATCGACGGCGGAGCTTCGGGAATTGGCGGAACTTGGTCTGTCGCTCGTTTACGTGGGGGCCGAATCCGGCGACGACGAAGTGCTGGCGCGGGTCAACAAGGGCGAAACTTTCGCGACGACGCGCGAGGCGCTCGAAAAGTTGCAAGAGGCGGGGATCAAACGCTCGGTGATGATCCTCAACGGCCTCGGCGGCCAGGCGTTGTCGCGACAGCATGCGCTGAACTCGGCGGCGTTGATTAACGCCGCGCAACCCGAATTTCTCGCCACGCTTGTCGCGAGCTTTCCACAAGGCGAGGCGCGGCTGCGCGGAAATTTTCCCGGCTGGGAGCCGCTTGGCGTGCCGGGTTTGATGCGGGAAATGGAGCTGTTCGTTTCCGGCCTGGAGCTGAAGCGGACCGTATTCCGGAGCGATCACGCCTCGAACTGGCTGATCCTGAAAGGGACGCTGGGAGCGGATAAGCCGCGTCTGCTGCAAGAATTGCGCGCGGCGATAACCACGCCCGAAGCGGCTCCGTTGAGGCCAGCCTGGTCGCGCGGCCTGTAGCGTCGAGAAGCGAATTTCAGTTGCCTAGGCGACCTCGCGTTGCGCGATCCGAGCCTGTGGATCAGGCTCCACGCTCTCGCGCGATCCACCCGCCGCGATCAGCAAATAGACCGCAGGCAAGACGAACAAGGTGAATAGCGTGCCGATGGATAGGCCGCTCGCGATCACGAGGCCCATGTTGAACCTCGAAACCGCGCCGGCGCCGCTGGCGATAATCAGCGGGATCACGCCGAGCACCATGGCCGCCGTCGTCATCAGGATCGGCCGCAGACGAATCGCGGCCGCCTGCTCGATCGCTTCGCGCTTCGACAGTCCGCGCCGCCGCAGATCATTGGCGAACTCGACGATCAGAATGCCGTGCTTGCTGATGAGGCCCATCAGCGTCACAAGCCCCACCTGCGTATAAATGTTGAGCGTGGCGCCGCCCACGCCCACGCTGATGAAGATCATCGCGCCGGCGATGGACATCGGAACCGACACCAATATGATCAGCGGATCGCGGAAACTTTCGAACAGAGCGGCGAGGGACAGATAGATCACGATCAGCGCGAATCCGAAGGTCAGCACGAAGCCGCTGGATTCCTGCACATACTGACGTGACAATCCGCCGTAATCCACGGAATAGCCGAGCGGCAGTTTTTTGGCGGCGAGACCCTTCAGATAATTGAGCGCGTCGGCCTGCGCGACGCCGGGCATCACGACGCCCTGCAACGTGGCGCTGTTCAATTGCTGAAAATGGTTGAGCGATTCAGGAACCACCTTGGTGCTGATATGCGCGATGGTCGACAGCGGCACCGGGACGCCGTTGACGCTGGCGATGTAATAGTCGAGCAATTGCTGGGCGTTGAGCCGCGAGCGCTGCTGGACTTGCGGAATCACCTTGTAGGAGCGTTGGTCGAGGCTGAAATAGTTCACGTAGCCGCCGCCGAGCATCGCGGTGAGCGCGCTGCCGACGTCGCTCATCTTCAGCCCGAGCTGCGCCGCCTTGCTGCGATCGATCTCCACCGTGGATTGCGGATTGTCGATCTTGAGATCCGTGTCGAGGAATATGAACATGCCGCTCCGGTTCGCTTCCTGCAACATTTCCTGAACGACGACATTCAGTCGATCGAACGGTTCGGTCGAGGTCACGACGAATTGCACGGGAAGTCCCTGACTGCCCGGCAGCGGCGGCATTTGGAACGCCGCGATGCGCGCGCCCGCTATCGCCGCGACCTGCTGCTGAATGACCGGTTGCAGCTCTATCGTCGTTTTGGAGCGCTCGTCCCACGGCTTGAAGACCATGCCGGCGATGGATTGACCGGGCATGTCGAGCTGGAACACATGCGCCATCTCCGGGTGTTCGGCGAAGGCCGCGTAGACTTGCCTCGAGTAGATGAGCTTTTGCTCCAGCGTCGCATTAGGCGCCGGCGAGGAGGAGGTGATGACAATGCCCTGGTCCTCCTGGGGCGCGAGTTCGCTTCCCGCCTCCACATAAAGGAAATAGATGCTGCTCAGCACGATCAGCGAGAACACCGTCGTCACCGGCAATGTGTCGAGGCTGCCGTGCAGCGCGCGCTGGTACAGCCGCAGCAGCCTGTCGAAGGCGCCGTCGATGAATTCCGACAGGCGATTTTGCCAGCCGCGGCTCTCGAGGCTGTGCGCGATGAGCAGGCGCGAACTCATCATGGGCGAGAGTGTCAGCGCCACGACGGCCGAAATGGTGACGGCGCCGACCAGAGTGAAGGCGAATTCGGTGAACAGCGCTCCAGTCAATCCGCTCTGAAAGCCGATCGGCACATAGACCGCGATCAGCACGATGGTCATGGCGATGATTGGCCCGCCAAGCTCGCGCGCGGCTTGAATGGCGGCGGCCGTCGGCGTCAACCCTTCGGCAAGATGGCGGTTGACGTTCTCCACTACGATGATCGCGTCGTCGACCACCAGGCCGATCGCAAGTACGAGGGCGAGCAGCGTGAGCAGATTTATGGAAAAGCCGAACATCAGCATCATCGTGAAGGCGCCGATCAACGACAGCGGGATCGCCACGGTCGGGATCAGCACCGAGCGGAGCGAGCCCAGGAATACGAACACGACTAAAGTTACGATCGCCAGCGCCTCGAACAGGCTCCAAACGACCTCGCGGATCGAGCTGTTGACGAAGGAGGTGGCGTCGTAGACGATCGCCCCGGTCAAGCCTTGCGGCAATTGCGCCTGGATTTCTGGAAAGAGTTTGCGCACGCCGGCGATCACGTCGAGCAGGTTCGCGGCGGGCGCGATCTGAATGCCGAGATAAACGGCCTGTTTGCCGTCGAAGCCGACCTGGCTCTCATAATCGTCGGCGCCGAGCATGACATTAGCGACGTCCTTGAGCCGCACGATCGCGCCGCCGGATTGTTTGAGCACCAGCTCCGCGAATTGCTCGGCGGTGTGAAGATTGGTGGAGGCCGTGAGATTGACCTGCACCATCTGGCCCTTGGTCGCGCCGAGGCCGGAGATGAAGTCGTTCTGGCTCAGCGCCGTGAACACGTCGGCCGCGGTCAACCCGTAGGCGGCGAGTTTCATTGGGTCGAACCAGGCGCGCAAGGCGAAATTCTGCGCGCCGAGAATCTCGACGGTTTGCACGCCTTGCACCGCCTGCAGTTTGGGCTGCACGACGCGCGTCAGATAGTCGGTTATCTTGTTGCGGCTCAGCACGGTGCTGTCGAAGGCGAGGTACATCGCGTCGATGGTCTGGCCGACCTTGACGGTGAGCTGCGGTTGCAGCGTTCCATTCGGCAACTGGTTCAGAACCGAACTGATCTTCGTGTTGATCTCGGTCAGCGCCTTGTCGGCCTCGTAGTTCAAGCGCAGATAGACCGTGATCGTGCTGACGCCGCTCTGGCTCGTCGAGCTCATGTAATCTATGCCATTCGCCTGGGCGATGGCGTTTTCCAGAGGCGTGGTGATAAAGCCGGCGACGACATCGGGGTCCGCGCCATAAAATATTGTCGTCACCGTCACGACCGCGTTTTGCGTTCGCGGATATTGCAAAACCGGCAATGCGCCGAGCGCGCGCAGACCGAGCACCAGGATCATCAGACTGACGACGCTGGCGAGCACCGGGCGGCGGATGAAGATATCGGTGAAATTCATGATTGGCGCCTGCTACCGGTCGACCGGCTGGGGATTTGGATCATTCAGCGGCTGCACCGCGTTGTTGACCATAAGCGGCGTGTCGTTGCGCAATTTCATCTGGCCCGCCGTGACGACGGTGTCGCCTTCCTTCACGCCGCTAATGATCGAAACCTGATCGCCTCTGGTCTCGCCCGTGGTCACGAAGGTCTGACGCGCGACGAGCAGCGGCTTGCCGGCGGCGTCCTTCCCCTTTTCCTCCACCAGAAACACGATATTGCCGTATGAGTTGTAGGCGATCGCCGTTTGTGGCAGCGTGACGAGCGGCCGGGCCGATCCGACGTCGATGCCGACGGTGGCGAACATGCCCGGCAGCAGCCGACTGTCGGGATTATTGAAGGTGGCGCGAATTTGGACATTGCGCGTCGCGATGTCCACCAATGAGTTTATGGCCGAGATCGCGCCATCGAAAGCATGGCCGGGATAGGCGTCGATCTTCGCGACCACATGCTGGCCGACCTTTATCTGCGCCAGCGCCTGCTCGGGCAGGAAGAAGTCGACATAGATCGGGTCGAGCTGCTGCAACGTTACAACGGTGGTTCCAGCGGCGAGAAATTGCCCCAGGTCGACCTGGCGAATGCCGAGCCGCCCCGAGAAGGGCGCCTTGATCGATTTATAATCCACCAGAGCCTGCTGCTGGGCGACCTGCGCCTCGTCGTTTTTGAGGGTCCATTTATCGGAATCGATTGTCTGCTCGCTGATCGCCTTTGTCTTCACCAGCCTTAGGTCGCGCTGGTAGGTGAGTCTGGCGAGTTCTGTCGTCGCCTTGAGCGCCTCCAGATGCGCGATGTCGTCTTCGGAGATCAGATCGACCAGGGGGCTTCCCTGTTTGACATCGGCGCCCGATTCGAAGTGGATGACCGAGACGATCCCCGATATCTGCGAGCTGAGGTTCGCGCCATTGACCGCGCGCGCGCTGCCGACGGCTTCGAGCCTCGGCTGCCACGCGGCCAATGTCACGACGGCGGTCGACACGGCCTGCGGCGGATTGGATTGCGCGGCCATGATGCGCGAGATCATTCCCGCCTTGAAAGCCAGGAATCCAAAGACCGCGCCGAAAGTCAACGCGACCGAAACCAACATGATAACCATGCGCTTGAGCATCATGCTCGCTCCGAAAGCTTTACATCCGCGGCGACGCCCGAGGATCGCCGGCCGCATTCGCGCGGGCGGATGGTTGGGATAT
>JBAWEN010000642.1:0-5101 GCA_049591215.1 Methylocystis sp.
GGGGAACGGTTAATACCGCCGAAAAAACAATGCCGAGGGCGGCCGCCGGGAAGCCGTTCGATCCGCGCTTCAAAACTTCGCGCGCCGGCGCGCCGTTCCCCAAAGACGACCGTCGCGCGAGCTTTGAAAAGCGTCCTCGCCCGTCAGAAGCCTCCGTAATTGTACGGATAGGGGGAAGGATAATTATAGGGATTAGCCTGCCAGCCCCTCACGCCGATCGGGAAATGACGATGATGCGGGGACGCGTAGGCCAAGGATTCCGGATGACCGTGGCGCAGGTGACTCGCCAATCTCGTCCTGGCGTGGTGATTGGCGCTGGCGAAGCGGGTGGAGCCGGGAGGCGCGCCCGTGATGGAAATGCTGCCGCCCTCGGTTTGGACCATGTGATAGAGTTCCGCGGCGTGAGCGGGCGACAGGCGCACGCAGCCATGCGAGGCTGGCCGTCCCAGAGCGCCAGTGGCGTAAGTGCCGTGGATCGCGTAGCCGCCGCGAAAGAAAATCGAGTGCGGCATTGGCGACATGTGGTATTTTTTCGAATAATGCATACGTTGCAGCCCGGTCGGCGCATAGCTGCCGCGCGGGGTGCTGTAGCCGGAGCGGGCCGTGGACACCGGCCAAGTGTAGCTCCCGCTTGAAGACTCGACATGCATCGTCTGCGTGCTCAGATCGATGTGAATTTGCGTCGTGGCCCGCGCCGTCGTGAGCGCGCCCAACATGCTGAAAAGAATGACGAGTATAGTTTTTGCAAAACGCATGACGCACTCCCGATGCCGTGCTGACGCTACCTCATTTGCGACATATTTAGCGGCTTCGCCTTCACAGGCAACGGTAAATGAGACGGTAAGGTTGACAAAATTAAACGAATCGGCGCCGCTGCTAAAGACGGACAGTTTTTCGACAAGGCGCGACACATGCCTGATCTGAAGTGGCGCATATTTATCCTTGTGCTTACGCTGGCGGGGCCAGCAATCGCACAGGACAAGGGCACGCTGAATCCTCGGCCGCTGCCGCCGCTCGCCAATCCCGCCGATCCGAACACCCCGGCCAAGGAGCTGTTCGGCCGGGCGCGCGACCCGGCGCCGACCGAGTCCGAGCCTGTCGGCTTTTATTCCAAGGGCTGTCTCGCGGGCGGCGAGGAACTGCCGGTCAACGGCCCCAACTGGCAAGTCATGCGCCTTTCGCGCAACCGCGACTGGGGCCATCCGGCGTTGATCGCCTTTCTTACGCGCTTCGCCCCCACCGCCGCCGAGGCTTCCGGATGGCCGGGCATTCTCATCGGCGACATGTCGCAGCCGCGCGGCGGCCCGATGCTGACGGGCCACGCCTCGCACCAGATCGGGCTCGACGTCGACATCTGGCTCACCCCAATGCCCGCGCGCGAACTCAGCCGCGCCGAGCGCGAGGAGATGTCGGCGACCAACATGGTGCGGGAGGACGGGCTCGACGTGATCCCCGGGCTTTGGACGCCGAGCCACCTCGCGGTGGTGCGCGCCGCCGCGCAAGACCCGGCCGTGCAGCGGATTTTCGTCAATGCGGCGATCAAACGGGCGATGTGCCGCGTCGCCGCCGGGGAGCCCTGGATGCGCAAGGTGCGGCCCTATTACTCGCACAACTATCACTTCCACGTCCGGCTCTTCTGCCCGCGCGGCGCGGAAAGCTGCAGGGATCAGGACCCGACGCCGACCGGCGACGGCTGCGACGCTTCGCTCGCCTGGTGGTTCAGCGACGCGGTGCTGCACCCCAAACCGTCGACCAAAACCTGGCCGCCGATGACCATGTCCGCGCTGCCGTCGGAGTGCCGCGCCGTGTTGAACGCGCGATAGCTGTTCTTGACGGGCCGGGCTCAGTGGGCGATGCCGAGAAACACCTCGCCGACGCCGGCGATGCTCCCCTCGACCCGGTCCCCCGGGAGAAGCGGCCCGACGCCCTCGGGCGTGCCGGTGAAAATCAGATCGCCCGCCGCCAGCGCGACATAGCGCGACAGTTCCGCGATCACGCCGGCCACGTCGAGGATCATGTCGGCGAGGTCGCCGTTCTGTCGAATGGCGCCGTTGACGCTCAACGCGATCCTGCCGCTGTGGGGATGGCCGATCCGCGCGGCCGGGCGGATCGCTCCGATCGGCGCCGATTGGTCGAAGCCCTTGGCGAGATGCCACGGCTTGCCTTCGTCGCGCGCCTGCTTTTGCAGATCGCGCCGCGTCAGGTCGATCCCGGCGGCGTAGCCATAGACATGCTCCAGCGCTTGCGGGCGTAAGATATTGGAGCCGCCGGAGCCGAGCGCCGCCACCAGTTCGATCTCGTGGTGAAGATTTCGAGTCATCGGCGCGTAGGGAATGACCGAGCCGCTGACCACGACCGCGTCGGCGGGCTTGGAGAAGAAGAACGGCCGCTCGGCGCCGGGATCCTTGCCCATTTCGCGCGCATGCGCGGCATAATTGAGCCCAACGCAAAAGATGCGTCGCACCGGAAAGCGCCGGGTTTCGCCGTCGATCGCGACGCTGGGACGGGGCGGCGGGGCAAACAGAAATTGCGTCTCGCTCATTTGAGGGCTCGCTTCAAGTTTTTGCCGTGGGTTCCGTTTTTTAGACCTTTCGCGGATCGCGCGCAGCGACAATTTCGCGACGGCGCCTCGAGGCGACAAGGCGCCTGACGCCTGATAGTTACTTCTCGCGCCCGGCCAATAAGCGCGTTTCGCTGGCGTCGCGCGGAGAAAAAAATGCAACTCACCGTCGACGAGGCGGCCGGCGATCTCGCGAGCGCGCTCGAGCGTCGGCAGTTCGGCTTCGGCCTGCTCGACGAAGCTCTTGTCGTCGCGCGGCGCCGCGGCGCCCTATCCGACTGGCTGCCGCCCGAGGGCGAGCCGGCCTGCTCGTCGCCGTTGCTGCTGCATATGGAGGACGCCATCCGCGCGCTGCGCGAGCGGGACGGAGAAATCGTGCTGCCGTCGATCCGGCCGCCAGCGCCGGATGCGACGCGCGTGACGATTTCAATCGCCTGGAACGCGGCGAGCCGCCGCTTCGTCATTATCACCACCCCTGACCATGGCGCGGAGCAGATCGACCGGCTGCTGGCCTCGGAACGGCGCGAAAAGCTGCTTTTGCAGCAGCAGGCCGAAGCGGCGCAGATGCGGCTGCGCGTCGCCGACACGCTCTATCGCGATATCGTGGAATGCGCCGGCGATCTCGTGCTGCGCTTTCGCGCCGACCGGCGCATTGTCTTCGCCAACCGCCGCGCGGCGAGCTTTCTCGGCATTCCGCAAGACGCGCTGCTGAACCGCTCGATCGATGAAGTTTTTCCCTCGCTCGGACAGGAAAATCCTTGGCGCCTCGACGCCTATGCCGAGCGGCCCGCCTCGTTCGAAATGGCGGCGCGAGACGCGCGCGGCGCGCCGGTCTGGCTGTGGTGGGACGCGCGCTTTTCCGGCCCCGAGGGCGGCGGCGAATTTCAGGCGGTTGGGCGCGACATCACCGCGGTGCGCCGCCTTCGCGCCGAACAGGACAAGGCGCGCGAGGCGGCGCGCGCGGCGGAACTGGCGTCGCAGCGCCTGCGCATCGCCCACGATCTGCACGACACCCTGGCGCGCTCGATCGTGACGCTCATCTTGGAGATGGGGCTTGTCGCGAAGACGACCCGCGACGAAGAAGCGCGCGCCAAGCTCGTCGCGCTTCAGGCCGAGGCGCGCGCCGGCCTCGGCGAGGCGCGCGATGCGATTGCGCAGCTACGCCAGGCGCGCCGCGACGAAGATGACCCGAAGCGGATTGTCGAAGCCTTCGCGAAACGCGCCCGCGAAAAAGGGCCGTTGGAACTGCGCGCGGACCTTCTCGACATCTCCGCGCTCCCCTACGAGACAGCCGAAACCTTGAGCCGCATCTTGCGCGAAGCCCTGCGCAACATCGAGCTGCACGCCTGCGCGCGGCGCGTCGACATCGACATGCGCGAGCAAGACGGCGCCGTCCATCTCGATATCAGCGACGACGGCGTGGGGTTCGACCCCGCGCGGCTTGCGGCGGGACATTTCGGACTGCTGGGGATGAGAGAACGCGCGGCGGCCATCAACGCGACGCTCGACATTGTCAGCGCGCCGGGCAAAGGCGCGCGTTTGAGCCTTCGCGCGCCGCTCGGCGGGCGAGAGCCTTAGTCGAGCAGTTTTGGATCATAGCCGCGCAGCCTGCCGCAAAATTCGCAGGTGACGCCAATCCGGCCATCGTCGCCGATCATGGCGCCGCGCTCCTCGTTCGAGAAGCTACGCAGCAGATTTTCGACCCGCGCGTCCGAGCAGCGGCAAAATTCCTTGAGTTCGCGCTCCGGGAACACCGTGACCCCGCGCTCATGAAACAAGCGAAACAACAGACGCTCGGCCGAAAGGCTCGGGTCGACCAGTTCGTGGTCCTCCAGCGTCGCGGCCAGCGCCAGCCCTTCGGTCCAGGCGTCGGCTTCCTCCGGCGCATCGTGGCCGAGCCCGCCCGAAGGCGCGTCTCCGGGCGGCAGGTCGCGCGCGGCGAGCCCGCTGGCGGGCAAATACTGGAGCAAGAGGCCGCCCGCGCGCCAGCCGCGGCCTTGCGGCGTGACGACTTCCGCCACCGCGAGCCGCACGAATGACGGAATTTGTTCGGACTGGCGAAAATATTGATGCGCCGCCTCGGCGAGGCCGCCGCCATCCAGCGCGACGACGCCCTGATAGCGCGCGGCGTCTTCCTCGCGCTCGATGGTCAGCGCCATATGGCCGTTGCCGAGCAATTCTCCGACGGAGGCGGCGGAAGGCGCGCGCGCCGGGTCGAAACGGACGAAACCACGCAGGCGGCCCGGCGCGTCGTAATCCACGACGATCATATCGACCACGCCGTCGCTGCGCGTTTGCAGTTGGAAGCGCCCATGCGACTCCAGCATGGAGCCAAGAAGCGCCGTCAGCGTCACCGCCTCTCCCAGCACGCGCGCGACCGAGGGCGGGTAGTCGTAATGAGACAGAATCGTATTGACCGTCGGCCCCAGCCGCGCCAGACGCCCGCGCAAGTCGAGCGTCTCCACCGCGAAAGGCAACAGCAGATCGTCCCGCGCGTCGCTGGAGAAAACACGGACGAGCCTTTCGCCGTCTCCGTCCGTC
>JBAWEN010000643.1:0-13268 GCA_049591215.1 Methylocystis sp.
CCGATCGGGTAGGTCGTGTCGGCGTAGGGCAGATAGCTGTTGTTGCCGCCGTTGGACGACCAGCCGCCGCCGATGTTCAAGCCGGCATAGAAGCCGGTCCACAGCGGCGGGGGCGGCGGCGGCGGAACATAAACCGGCGCTTCCTTGCGCGACGGAAGATCGGCGGCGATGGCCGATCCGGCGGAAATCGCCAACGCAATCGCGCTGACGGTGAATAGAATCCGTTTCATGGTGATCCACTTCCTGATTAGCTTGCAGGATCGATCCAGCTCTCGGATGCCGGAAGGATATGCCGCTAGCTAACCGCGCAAACGCCGAAAACTTGTCTCCCGCTCGTGTCCAGAACCGATATCCCATTCTTTTCTGATGAGGTGTGATAAATTTGCAACACTCGCGAAACGCCCGCGTGTCGCATCGCCCGGAACTCGGGCGTGCGTTTACGGCCCTGGCTCGCGACGATTGGAGCTCTCGTCAAGCTCTCCCTTGAATTCGCTCCAACACCACGCCATTGGAGGATCTGGTTCATTGTCGGAGCCAAGCTCGCTGGCGGCGACGGGCTCGGTTTCGATATTGTCGGAATGCCCGCGAGCATCGGCCCTTCGACCGCCCTTGCCTATGAGCATCGCGACGGCGGTTGCTCCGGCGAGCATAAAAAGCGCCGGAAGGAAGAGCGAAAAATCATCGGGGGCGCTATTGGCCGCTGTTGGCTTGGGCGCCTCCGGCTCACGCGTCGTTTCCACCTGTGCGACCAACGGGTCGCCAAAGTGCTCGGCGATAGCGGCGCTCGCCGTTTGGGGGGCCGTCTTGGGAGCAGCCGTCTCGACGTCGAGGGCGTCCGTCACGCGCTCGATCGCCGTTCGAACATCAGGATCAAACGGCCGCAGTTCGGCGTAGCGTTTGAAATCGACGAGACTTTCCTGAAGCTCTCCCTTCTTCTCTCGCGCGATCCCCAGATTATAAAAGGCTAACGCATTGCCAGGATCGAGCCTGATCGCCTTACTGAAATCGCCTATCGCATAGTCGTAATCGCCTGTTTGGCTCCATGCGACGCCACGCTGAACATAGAGCTTGGCATCCTTGGGATTTCTCCTGATGGCCGCTGTGCAGGCCGTGACGGCCGCGTCACCCGAAACATCGTCGCTCAGACAACGCGCCCGACTCCCGGCCAGCGTGGCCGCGGACGCCGGAGGCGCGCCAGCGCAATCGATAGCCGCGAGGACGGTCAGCGTCGAAGCAAACAGGAGTGAACATACCTGCTTCATTTCGCCATTGCTCCATTTCGCCATTGCCTCGGGCGAAGGAGATCGCATCGCTAACACGGGACATGACGACCGTCCCGGACGGCGGGGTCGAGACCGCCGTCCACATCAGCAACGAGGCGCGGCGCCGCTCGTCATGCGGAAATCGCGCGAACGCTTAGTCCCAGGGCGACGATCGAACTGCCCTTGAGGATCAAATCGATTCCGATGAAAAGCCCGATGGCCCAAAGGCCCGAGAAAGGCCAGCCTCCGAGAAGCAGACATCCAAGGACCGCGCTCACGAGTCCGTCGAGCACGTAAAGCCATTCGCCCTCGATGTGCGAGGATAGCGAGTAGCCGATCCCCAAAACCCCTGTCGCGATGAAATAAAACGCGATCACCAGCGTTATCGCTTCAGCGCTCAGCGCCGGCCGCGTCACAAGGATCAATCCGATGATCCCGAGCAGAACGGCCCACAGCACATGGACGAAAAAGTCGGTCCAATAGCCGGCCAGCGAAAACGCGAAAGCAAGGACGGCGACGGCGCTGACGAGCAGCAATGCGCCGAGAAACCCGACCGAGATCAGCGTCGCCGCCCTGGCCCGCCAGATCGCGATGAACCCCAGCGCGACGAGACCAACCCCCAGCGCGATAAGCCAGCCCCAATGAACCGCGAGAACGTCGGGCGCCTCGCCGACGAAAATGTCAAATTGCCGATGCATTGAAAATCTCCTTTGATGGACGCTTATCGACATTCCTCGATGGCCACGAGACTGGCTCCCCTTCGACCATCATGCAAAGCCGAGTCTTAGCCAATCTGCCAGATAAATGTTCCCCGACCCTTTCCGTTCCAGAGTTTCAAAAAAAGTTTGTCGTGACCGAGATTAAAATGCGTCCGGCGAATCGGAACCACCTAGCCGACGGCGTGAGTCCAAATGCGCGCAATAAGTTTATTTTTTCGTCGCCACATTCTGGTATGCTTCCTCTGGGTTGAATCAATTGCGAAACCGCCTGCCAACGAGCGGTTCGCGCTGTTCCCAGGATGCGCATGAATGACTAGCACCGCCAAGGACGCGGCCGAAATAATTAAATCCCGCAATTCGCACGGCTTCATCGAGGCCGCGGTTATTCTCGGCCGCAATCTATACAGCGTGGCCGACCTCGCCGAGAACGCGGTCTCCGTGCCATACGCGGATTTGCCAGGCTTTCCGCGCACGGAGGCGACGCCGGACGGCCAACTCCTCATCTGCGCGATCGAGGGCATACCGACGCTGATCCTGAAAGGGCGCGTGAATTTCCACGAAACCGGCGATCCCAGCCAAATGGCCGGTCCTATCGAGACGCTCTCCCTTCTTGGCGTGCGCAGCATTCTGTCGACGACATTCGCCAGTTCGGTAAACGCCAATCTCGTGCCGAGCAGCCTGGTGGCGATCACCGACCATATCGACCTAAAGGGGCTCAATCCTTTGATCGGGGCGCCCGGCGAGAACAATTTCATCAATATGAACGACGCCTACGACAAGCGGCTGCTGCGCCGGCTCGGCGTTTCGGCGGCCGCCGCCGGCGTGAGCGTGCGCGAAGGCGTATACATCTGGTTCTCCGGCCCGAGTTTTGAAACGCCCGCCGAAGTCAAGATGGCGAAGCTGCTCGGAGCCGATCTCCTCGGCATTTCCATCGTTCCGGAGGCGATACTCGCCCGGCGTTTTGGCGTTCCCTTCGCTGGCGTCGTCGTCGTCACGGATTTTGGCGCGGGCTTTTCGGGCGGCGCGCCCTCCGGCGATTTCACCCGCGGTCCGGCGATCGCCGGATTGATGGCGCTCAAGCGCCTCGTTCGCGGCTACGTCAAGAGCCGTTAGCAGCGCCGCTCGAAAGAGATGAAAGGGCGGCGCGGCCGGCGTCGATTTGACTCCGATGGGGAGCTTGATTTATAGGCGGCGCGGAATATCGCCTATAAACTAGGCAACCTCGCATGGCGAATCCCTATCGAGAACCTTCTCGCCGCCATAATCTCGCAAGCGGGGTAACGCTCCCTTAACACTAACGAAGCCTAATGGAACTTGGTTGCCGAACTGGCGCGACGGCGGCCGCCCGTTGCTCGTCGCCCCCGCGGTTCCAATTCATTGCTGACCGTCCCGACGCCATCGAGTCCTTTCCGCGCCCCGACCCTGAAACGCGGCGCGCGGGTTTGTTCGCGTTCGGCGCGCCGGACCCATCGGAGCCAACATATGACGAGCCGGCGCGGCGAACCCCAGACCACTGACGCCCGCCACGCGCCCGTGTTGCTCGCCGAGGCCGTCGCGGCGCTCGATCCGAAGGAGGACGGGCGCTATCTCGACGCCACATTTGGGGCGGGCGGCTATTCGCGCGCCCTGCTCGAGTTTCCCCGCTCGCGCGTGCTGGCTCTCGATCGCGACCCGCTGGCGGTGCTTGGCGGCGCCGGTCTCGTCGAACAAGCCGCCGGCCGGCTGACCCTGGTCGAGGCGCGCTTTTCCCAATTGGAGCAGGTAGCCTCGCGGGAAAATTTCCTGCCGCTCGATGGCGTCGTTCTCGACATTGGCGTTTCGTCGATGCAATTCGACGAGGCCGAGCGCGGCTTTTCCTTTCGCGGCGACGGGCCGCTCGACATGCGGATGGAAGGGCGGGGCCGTAGCGCGGCTGAGATCGTCAATGAGACGGAATTGGAAGCGCTGGCCGACATCCTCTATTATTACGGCGAGGAGCGCGCCTCGCGCCGCATCGCCCGCGCCATTGTCCATGACCGCGAGCAGGCGCCGTTCCTGACGACGCGTCAGCTCGCGTCGATGATCGAGCGCGTCGCGCCCGGAAAACCCGGCGAGATACATCCGGCCACCCGGACGTTTCAGGCTCTGCGCATCGCCGTCAACGACGAGCTTGGCGAACTCGTCGCGGCGCTTTACGCCGCCGAGCGCGCGCTTGGGCCGGGCGGTCGGCTCGCGGTCGTGACATTTCATTCGCTGGAGGATCGGCTGGTCAAATTGTTTTTCGCCGAGCGCGCGGGGCGCGGCGAGACCGGATCGCGCCGCTTGCCGGGCGAGCCCGAGCCCACGCCCGCGACCTTCGTCCAGCATGGGCGGCAGCCGGTCGCGCCGACATCGGCCGAAATCGCCGCCAATCCACGCGCGCGATCCGCCAAGCTGCGCCATGCGACGCGCACGCAAGCTCCGCCGCGCGCTGGCGGCGGCGCCGATGACAAATTACAGCGGCTCGCGCGCCTTCCCGTCCGCGCTAAAGGGAGAGGCTGAAAATGCTGCGCTTTCTCAATATCGCCGCGATCCTCGCGCTGGTCGGCTCCGCGATTTACGCCTATTCGATCAAATATCAGACGAGCTATCGCGCCGAGCAGATCGTCAAAACCAAGCTCGAAATCAAGGCGGAACATGACGCCATCGCCGTGTTGCGGGCGGAATGGTCCTTTATGACACGTCCAGAGCGCGTTCAGCAGCTCGCCGACCGCTATCTCGATTTGCAGCCCTTGACCGCGGACAAGATCGAGACCGCGCGCGAGCTTCCGGAACGCGCCCCGCATGTCGACGCCATCGCGGCCAAAATAGATATGCTGGGCCTTGGCGTCGCAAGCACGCCCGCCGCCGATCCGGGAGCCGCGCCGACGACGCCCAAGACGCCCGCCAAGACGAGCGCCGCGACGCAGACGAAGGGAACAGGACATCAACGATGACGATGGACGCTGGGCAAATTCACGACGCGCCGTCCTCGGACGGCAAGCGGCCGGCCCGCGCGAGGATTAGCGCGGCGGAGCGCCTGCGCGGCTTCGCGCGAGCGGCTTTCTCGACGAACCTCGCCAGCAGCACGTCGCGCATGCGCCTGGTCGCGCTGCTGTTCCTTGGAATTTACGGCGTCATCGGCGGCCGGCTGGTGTTTTTGGGCTTCAGACCGGACCCCGCCGATTTGCGCCGCGCCGCGGCCGAGGCGGTGGCCGCCGCGCGTCCCGATCTTCTCGACCGCAATGGCGAGATTCTCGCGACCGACGTGAAGACCATGTCGGTCTTCGCCGAGCCGCGCCGCCTCATCGACAAGGACGAGGCGACCGAACTGCTCACCGCCGCGCTGCCGCAGGTCGACGCGCGCGAATTGCGCGAACGTCTCGCGTCGAAGAAGGGCTTCGTCTGGGTCAAGCGCGAGGTGACGCCGCATCAGCGCGACGAGGTGTTTCACCTTGGCCTGCCGGGCGTCGGCCTCATCGCCGAGAACAAGCGGGTCTATCCCAATGGCCCGATCGGCGCGCATGTGCTCGGCTTCGCCAACGTCGACAACATCGGCATCGCCGGCATGGAGAAATACGTCGACGGGCAGGGGCTCGCCGATCTTCACGGGGCCGGCTTCAGCATGACGCCGGAGGAGCTGTCGCCGATCACGCTTTCCCTCGACATCAAGGCGACGCACGCGCTGCGCGACGAACTGGCGAAGGGCGTCGAGCACTTCAAGGCGCTGGCGGGCGCCGCGGTGATCATGGACGTGAACACCGGCGAGGTCATCGCGATGGCTTCGATGCCCGATTACGACCCCAACAACCCGCCCGACATTCACGACGTCAATATGATCAACCGCCTCAATGTCGGCGTCTATGAAATGGGCTCGACCTTCAAGGCGCTGACCATCGCAATGGCGCTCGACAGCGGCAAGGTCAATCTCAACTCGCACTTCGACGCGCACAGCGCGCTCACCTCCGGGCGCTTCAGGATTCACGATTATCACCCCCAGAATCGCGCGCTGAGCGTGCCGGAAGTTTTCACCTATTCGTCCAACGTCGGCGTCGCGCGCATGGCGCTCGGCCAGGGCGTCGAGAAGCACAAGGCGTTTTTGCGCAAGATGGGCCAACTGACGCGCATGCGCACCGAATTGCCGGAGAGCGCCGCGCCGATCGTGCCGCAGAATTGGGGCGAGCTGAACACGATGACCATCGCCTTCGGCCACGGTCTCGCGGTCGCGCCGCTGCAGGCGATGATGGCGGTGGCGGCGTTGATGAACGGCGGCTATCTCATAACGCCGACCTTCGTCAAACGCGGCGAGGAAGAAGCCAGGAAGGACGCGCCGGTCGTCATCAAGCCGGAGACGAGCGAAGCGATGCGCTATTTGATGCGCCTCAACGCCGAGAAGGGCACCGCCAAGAAAGTCGATATCGCCGGCTATTTCGTCGGCGGAAAAACCGGCACGGCGGAGAAGGTGATCCACGGCCATTATTCCAAGACCCGCCTGTTTACGACCTTCATGGCGGTGGCGCCCTCGGATAAGCCCAAATATCTGTTCATGACCTTGATGGACGAACCGCAGGGCTTGCCCGAAACCGGCGGCTACGCCACCGCCGCCTATAACTCGGGTTTGGTCACGGGGAAAATCATCGAGCGCGTTGGGCCCTTGCTGGGGCTGGCGCCGCGTTTCGAGACGCCGAAGGAGCCTTTCCCGATCCTGGGGAGAATGGGCTACGGTTTTGTCAACACGCCGGCGACTGGCGGCGGAGGACATTGATGCGGCTAGCCGAATTGCTGGACGGCGCCGGGCTGGATCCGGCCTTGGCCGATCTCGACATCGCCGGGATCAGCGCGGACAGCCGCGCCGTGGAGCATGGTTTCGCATTTTTCGCGATTCCCGGTTTCGCCGGCGACGGCCTGAACTTCGTCGCCGACGCCAGGGCGCGCGGCGCCAGCGTGGTGATCGCCCAACGCGAGGCGCCGTGCGATTTGCCGCTGATCGTCGTCGCCGACGCGCGCGCCGCTTTGGCGCTGGCCGCCGCGCGCTTTTATCCGCGTCAGCCCGAATTCATCGCGGCCGTCACCGGCACCAGCGGCAAGACCTCGGTCGTCGCCTTCCTGCGTCAGATTTGGCGGTCGCTCGGATTTGAGGCGGCGTCGCTCGGCACGGTTGGCGTCGTCGACGCCTCGGGCGCGCATTATGGGGCGCTGACGACGCCGGGCCCGGTCGAACTGCATCGCACGCTCGACGAACTAGAGCGGCGCGGCGTCACGCATCTCGCCATGGAGGCGTCGTCGCTCGGGATCGACCAGCGCCGCCTCGACGGCGTTCGGCTCACGCTCGCCGCCTTCACCAATTTTTCGCGCGATCATCTCGACCATCACCGCGATCTCGACGACTATTTCCGCGCGAAGATGCGGTTGTTCGATACGCTGCTGCGACCGGGCCAGAGCGTGGTGTTCGACGCCGACGCCGATGTCGCGCCGCGCGTCCTCGAAGTTTTGCGCGCGAGAGGGTTGAAGCCCTTCGGCGTCGGCGCCAAGGGCGAGGGGATCGCACTGCTGGGCGCCGAGCCGAACGCCTTGGCGACGCGCCTGCGCCTGCGTCACGCCGGCGTCGATCACGGCGTCGAACTGCCGCTCGCCGGCGCCTTTCAGACCGCCAATGCGCTAGTCGCGGCGGGCCTCGCCATCGAGAGCGGGGCCGAGCCCGCGCGCGTCTTCGCGGCCTTGGAAAAATTGCAGGGCGCGCCCGGGCGGCTGGAGCGCGTCGGCACGCGCTTCGGCGCGCCGATTTTCGTCGATTACGCCCATAAGCCCGACGCGCTCGAAAAGGTTCTCGCGACGCTGCGGCCGCTGGTCAAGGGGCGGTTGATTCTGGTGTTTGGCTGCGGCGGCGACCGCGATCGCGGCAAGCGTCCGCTGATGGGCGAGATCGCCGCGCGCCGCGCCGACATCGCGATCGTCACCGACGACAATCCGCGAAGCGAAGACCCGGAGGCGATCCGCGCCGCCATTCTCAATGGCGCGATGCTCGCGGGGGGCGCGACGATCGACGAAATCGGCGACCGCCGCGCCGCGATCGAGGCGGCCGTCGCGATGCTGCGCGAGGGCGACGCGCTCGTCGTGGCCGGCAAAGGTCACGAAACCGGCCAGATCGTAGGGCAATCGACGTTACCCTTCTCCGATCACGACGTCATCGCTGCCGCCCTGGCGGCGGCGCCTATGGAAAACGCTTCATGATACAAGAACCCCTATGGACCGGACTCGGCCTAGTCGGCGCGCTCAACGCCCGCATCAGCGGGGGCGGTCTGCCGCGCAAGGCGAGCGGCGTCTCCATCGACACGCGCACGCTGGAGCCTGGCGATTTGTTTTTCGCCATTAAGGGCGACGCGCGCGACGGACATGATTTCGTTCCCGCGGCCTTCGAAAAGGGCGCGGCGGCCGCTGTGGTGGACGAAGCGCATGCGCGCGACTTCGCGGCCGCCGGTCCGCTTTTCGTCGTCAAGGACGTGCAGGCCGCGCTGGAGCGCCTCGGCGCATATGCGCGCGCGCGCACGGACGCCTATATCGCGGCGATCACCGGCTCGGTTGGAAAAACATCGACCAAGGACATGGCGCGGCTGGTGTTTTCGCGCTTCGGCGCGACCCATGCGGCGGCCGCCTCTTATAACAACCAATGGGGCGTGCCGCTGTCGCTCGCGCGGATGCCGGCGACGACGCGCTTCGGCATTTTCGAACTCGGCATGAATCACGCCGGCGAAATCGCCGCGCTGGTCGAGCAGGTGAAGCCGCATGTCGCGGTCGTGACCCGCGTCGCGCCGGTGCACCTCGAATATTTCGATTCGCTGGAGGCCATCGCCGACGCCAAGGCCGAGATTTTCGGCGGCTTGCTCGAAGGAGGCGTCGCGATCATCAACCGCGACGACGAAACCTTCGAGCGCCTCGCGGAAGCCGCGCGGCTCTCCGGGGCCGGGCATGTCTTTAGCTTCGGCTCGGGGGAGGGCGCGGAGGCGCGCCTCATCTCTTACGAAACCCATGGCGCGGTGGGCGTGGCGAGCGCCGATATTTTCGGCCGGCGCATCAATTACCGCATTAACGCGCCGGGCCCGCACATAGCTCACAACGCGCTGGCGGTTCTGCTCGTCGCCAGTGTCTTCGACATCGATTTGGATCAGGCGGCGGCGGCGCTCGAGGAGTTCACGCCCTCGACCGGGCGCGGGCGGCGCGAAATGCTCGAACGCGCGGGCGGGACGATCACCTTGATCGACGAAAGCTACAACGCCAATCCGACATCCATGCGCGCGGCTTTCGAACTGCTCGCGGCGACAAACCCCAGTCCCGGCGGACGGCGCGTCGCCGTGCTCGGCGACATGCTGGAGCTTGGGCCGCGCTCGGGCGAACTGCACGCCGAACTCGGCCAGGACCTCGCGCGCGCGCGGGTCGATCTTTTGTTCACGGCGGGGCCGAACATGGCGCGCGCCTTTTACGCCGCGCCCGACGCGATGCGCGGCGCGCATCGTCTCACCGCCGCCGAACTTGAAGGGCTGTTATTGTCCGCGCTGCGTCCTGGCGACGTGGTGATGGTCAAGGGGTCGAACGGTTCTCGCACGGGCGCTCTTATCGCGGCGTTGCGGAACAGCTCCAACGCCGCCGTGAACGCCGGCTGAAGGATTTGAAAGAATGCTAACGCTGCTCGCGGATTATTCTCACTTGTTCGGCCCGCTCAACGTCTTTCGTTATATCACCTTTCGCGCCGCCTGCGCGGCGGCGACGGCGTTGTTTTTCGTGTTCTTCTATGGTCCTGGCGTCATCTCCGCGCTGCGCCTCAAGCAAGGCAAGGGCCAGCCGATTCGCGAGGACGGGCCGGCCTCGCATCTCCTCAACAAGAAGGGCACGCCGACAATGGGCGGGCTGATGATCCTCTCGGGGCTCATCCCCAGCACGCTGCTTTGGGCCAATTTCAAGAACGCCTATGTCTGGATCGTGCTGTTCGTGACGATCAGCTTCGGAGCGATCGGCTTTTACGACGATTACCTCAAGGTGACGAAGCAATCGCACAAGGGATTTTCCGGCTGGTTGCGGCTGCTGCTCGAATTCATCGTCGCCGGCATCGCCTGTTACGCCATGATGCTCGTCGGCGGCGAGGACATGCATAGGCTGGCTTTGCCGATGCTCAAGGGGTTTGTAATGAACCTCGGCTGGTTCTTCCTGCCGTTTGGAGCCTTCGTGATCGTCGCGGCCGGCAATTGCGTCAATCTCACCGATGGGCTCGACGGGCTCGCGATCGTGCCCTCGATGATCGCCGCCGGCACCTTCGCGATCTTCGCCTATCTCGTCGGCAATTCGGTGTTCTCCTTCTACCTTGGCGTCAATCACGTCGCTGGCGTCGGCGAACTCACGATCGTCTGTTCTTCGCTGATTGGCGCGGGTCTGGGCTTTCTGTGGTTCAACGCGCCGCCCGCGCAGATCTTCATGGGCGACACCGGCTCGCTGGCGCTCGGCGGCCTGATCGGCGCCGTCGCGGTGTCGGTGAAGCAGGAGTTCGTGCTCGTCATCGTCGGCGGGCTGTTCGTGCTGGAGGGCGCGTCGGTGATCGTCCAGGTCGGATATTTCAAACTCACGGGAAAACGCATTTTTCTGATGGCGCCGATCCACCATCACTTTGAAGAAAAGGGATGGAAAGAGCCGCAGATCGTGATCCGCTTCTGGATCATCGCGTTCGTGCTCGCGCTCATGGGACTTTCAACGCTGAAACTGAGGTGACTATGACGCCGGTCAGCACATTCCACGGCAGGAGCGTGGCGCTCTTTGGTCTTGGCGGGTCCGGGCTCGTCACCGCGAAGGCGCTTGTCGCCGGCGGCGCCAATGTCACGGCCTGGGACGATAGCGAGGCGGGCCGCGCCAAGGCGCTCGCCGAGAAAATTTATGTCGAGGATTTGGATGGCGCCGACTGGAGCGGGTTCGACGCGCTGATTCTGACGCCCGGCGCGCCATTGACGCATCCGGTTCCGCATTGGACCGTCCAGCGCGCCAAGGCGTTGGACATCGAGGTGATTGGCGACATCGAACTCTTCTGCCGGGAACGCGAGGCGCTCGCGGGCGGCGCGCCTTTCGTCGCGATCACCGGCACCAATGGCAAGTCGACGACGACAGCGCTGATCGCCCATATTCTGTCGCAGGCGGGGCGCGACGCGCAGCTCGGCGGCAATATCGGAACGCCGATTCTGGCGTTGGAGCCGCCGGACGATGCGCGTATCCATGTCATCGAATGTTCGTCGTTCCAGATCGATCTCGCGCCTTCGCTGGCGCCGACGATCGGCATATTGATCAATCTGACGCCGGACCATCTCGATCGCCACGGGACGATGGAGCATTACGCCGCGGTCAAGGAGCGGCTGGTCGCGGGCGCGGAAATCGCGCTCGTCGGCGTCGACGACGCCTATTGCCACGCCATCGGCGCGCGGCTCACGCAAAGCGCGCGTCCCGATCAGCGCGTCGCGCCGGTCTCGGCGGAGCGCGCGCTCGATTGGGGATTTTACCTCGACGGCGACAACATCATGTTCCGCGAAAAGGATCACGCGCCGGAAGAGGCTGAGTTGCTGTGCTCGCTCAAAGGCGCGCGCGCGCTGCGCGGCGCCCATAATGCGCAGAACGCGGTGTTCGCCGCCGCCGCCTGCTGGGAGTTGGGGCTCGAAGACGAGGAGATCGCGCGCGGACTCCTCGGTTTTCCGGGCCTGCCGCATCGCATGGAGGAGGTCGCGCGGCTGGGCCACGTCCTTTTCGTCAACGACAGCAAGGCGACCAACGCCGACGCCGCCTCCAAGGCGCTCGCAAGCTATATCGACATCTATTGGATCATCGGCGGCAAGGCCAAGGAAGGCGGCATCGAGTCGCTGCGGGCTTTCTTTCCCCTGGTGGTCAAGGCCTATCTGATCGGCGAGGCGAGCGACGACTTCGCCCGGACGCTGGAGGGCGCCGTATCCTACGAGCGCTGCGAGACGCTGGAAGTCGCGACGGAGCGCGCGGCGCGCGACGCCGCCGCGAGCAAGACATCGGCTCCGGTCGTGCTGCTTTCGCCGGCCTGCGCCTCGTACGATCAATTCGCCAATTTCGAAGCGCGCGGAGACGCCTTTCGCGGGTTAGCGCAAGGGCTCGCCGCATCTGGTCTGGGAGACGCCTCATGATTTCGCGCGCGCATCGCACGCCCCTGTCCGACTGGGCCTGGACGATCGACCGCTGGCTCGTCGTCGCCATCGCCATGCTGATCGTCGCGGGACTCGTGTTCTCGATGGCCGGCAGCCCGCCGGTGGCCGAGCGGCTGCATCTGCCGACCTTCTATTTCGTCAATCGGCAGGCGCTGTTTCTACTGCCGGCGCTGCTCCTCATGTTCGGCGTGTCATTGCTGTCGCCGCGCCACATTCGCCGCGTCGCGCTGGCGGTGTTCGTCATATCCTTGGCGCTGGTCGTGGCGACGCTGTTTTTCGGCCAGGAGGTCAAGGGCGCGCGCCGTTGGATTTTTGGAGTGCAGCCGTCGGAATTCCTGAAGCCGGCCTTTGTCGTGCTGGTCGCCTGGGCTTTCTCGGAAGGCGCCGCGCGCAAGGGCGTTCCCGGCAACATCATCGCGCTGGCCTTGTTTCCCTTGACCGTCGGGCCTTTGGTGCTCCAGCCGGACTTTGGCCAGACCATGCTGATCTCGATGGTTTGGGCGATACTGTTCTTCATGGCGGGGCTGCATTGGCTGTGGGTCGTCGGCATTGGCGGCCTCGGCGCGTCCTCGGCTCTGCTCGCCTATAAATTCGTGCCGCACGTGCATGCGCGCATCCAGGCGTTTCTCGAGCCGCCGCCGCCGATGACCGCCGGCGTGCCAACCAACTTCCAATCCGAGACGGCGCTGGAGAGTTTCATCTCCGGCTCCTGGCTCGGCAAGGGGCCGGGCGAGGGCACGATCAAGCGCATCCTGCCGGATTCGCACACCGACTATATTTTCGCGGTGATCGGCGAGGAGTTCGGCGTCCTGGTTTGCATCGCGCTCGCCGCGTTGTTCGCCTTCATCGTGGTGCGCAGCCTGTTGTCGGCGGCCCGCAACGAAGACCCATTCTGCCGCTTCGCGACGGCTGGCCTCGCCATGCTGTTCGGCCTGCAGGGCTGCATCAACATGGCGGTGAATTTGCAACTGATGCCGGCCAAGGGCATGACCTTGCCGTTTGTCTCCTATGGCGGATCGTCATTGATTTCGCTGGCGCTGGGCACTGGTTTTCTGCTCGCCGCGACGCGCCGTCGTCCCCGCGCGCATCTGGTC
>JBAWEN010000644.1:0-5477 GCA_049591215.1 Methylocystis sp.
ACGTATTTGACCACCCAGCGATTGAGCGTGGAATGGTCGACTTCGACGCCGCGCTCTTCCATCATTTCTTCAAGCTGCCGATAGCTGATCGGATACGCCACATACCAACGGACGCACCACAGGATCATACCAACGGACGCACCACAGGATCACGTCACGTTCAAAATGGGGATTCCGCACGATTTGTTCAAAACTGCACGCTAAGCCGCTTCGCGTAGGAACGAGCGTGGAACGTCACGCAGCGGTCTGAACGAATCCGGGGCGTCTGCGGTGGACCAGACGTAATCGCCGGTCAGGGCGATATGCTCCCAGCCGAAGGGCGCAACGTGGGCGAGGAGGCTGTCGGAGACAGCGACGCCTCGCGTGCGCAAATGCTGGACAGCGAGGTCGAGATAGACGGTGTTCCAGTGAACGATCGCGGCTGTCACGAGGGTCAAGCCCGACGCCCGAAAGCTTTGGTTCTCGAAAGTCCGGTCGCGGAATTCGCCTTGCCGATGGAAAAAGAGGGCGCGGCGCAGAGAGTTGCTGGCTTCGCCTTTGTTGAGTCCCGCATGGCTGCGCTGACGAAGAGCGGGATCGGAAAGCCAGTTGGGGGTGAATAATGTCCGCTCGATCCGGCCTACGGCCTGCAAGGCGTGGGACAATGGATTGCTGGCGCCCGCGGCGGAGAGTTTGCGCAAGATCACGGAAGGGGCCACCGTTCCTGTCTTGATTGAAGCGCTGAGACGCTTCAATTCCGTGGCCTGGTGGATGATCGCCGCGGTATCGATGACGCCGCCGATCAGCGGTTCGAGCACCGGATAGCTGCTGGGCTTCTCAATCGAATAGAGTTTTCGATCCTTCAGCCCTTTGATCCGAGGCGCGAAACGGTAGCCCAAGAGATGGCTGAGCCCGAAGACATGATCGGTGGCGCTGGCCGTATCGGTGTGATGGTCCTCGATCCTGAGATCCGTCCGGTGCGCGTGATGATGCAAGCCGTCGAGAACATAGGGGGCTTCACTGGTCGTGGCGGTGAGCGCCCTGGTGTGGAAGGGGCCGTATTGATCCGAGACATGCGTGTAAAGCGAGACGTCAGGATCGATGCCGTATTTGGCGTTTACGTCGCCGCTTGGTGCAGCGCGGCCGCCGGAACGGAAATATTGCCCATCCGACGACGACGCCGTTCCGTCGCCCCACAGGCTCGCCATCGGATGGCGATGATGGGCGTTGACGATGGCGGCGCGCGCTGCAGCATAATTGTCTTCGGTAATATGCCACTGTGCTAGGTTCACCAAGCGATGGTAATTCAGGCCGCGTGACGCGTCAGCCATGCGAGACAGCCCGAGATTGGTCCCGTCGGCGAGAATCGCCGCCAGCAACGAAGCCTTGTCGGCGGCCGGATGGCCGGTGCGCAGATGCGTGAAGTGATCGGAGAAACCGGTCCAGCGGTCGACCTCCGTCAACACCTCGGTGATGCGCACCCGCGGCAACATGTTGCTGAGCCGGTCGGACAATTCCTGCGCAGCGTCGGGGACCGTCGGCTTGAAGCGTGCGATGTAGAGCTTGCCGTCCTCGATTTCGACACCGTCGAGATCGCCGCATTCGGCGCGCGCGGCGACGAAGGTGAGCCGCTCATGCAAGCTAGCCGTGCGCTCGGCGATATAAGAATCGGGATCGCTTTCTTCCCCGAGCTTCGTGGATGCAATTTCCGGGAACCCCGCCGGAAGCAGATAATCCTCGAAGGCTCGGTAAGCCCGGCTGCCCTCGATCCAGATTCCGCCGCTCTTCAGGCGGTCGCGCAGCGTTGCGAGCACGGCGGTCTCGTAAAGTCTCCGATCCGCCGCGCCGCCCACGAAAATCAACTTTCGCCACTTTGCTGGCAGAAAGGACGCCGGTGGACGTTTCGGCAAGGTCCGGGCTCGTTCTCGGTCCAGCTCCTTCAGGACATCCACCGCGGCCAGAACCGGATCGTTCGGCGTGTTCGAGCGGAAACGGAAGGCATCGAGAAAGCGGGGGCTGAATCGGCGAAGAACGCCATAGCGTTCGGCGGCCGCGACAAGGATTTCCTGGTCCGCGACAGCAGTGACCGCCTCGGTGATCGGCACGGCGTCATCGAGACGTTTCATGTCAATCTCTTGCTCGATGACGGAGAGACCATTCTTGCCCGCCGCCTTGGCCTTTTTGAGAGCGGCGATGGTGCGGCCGAACAGGACCAGAGTCTTCGCCACATCGCGTTTCGTGGCTTGGAAACGGCGCTCGCTGCGATTCTGCGCCTTGGTGAACAGCGAGCCCATGTACCTCTCGAACATCGCGAGCGTCGCGTCGGCGAGTCTGGTCTCCAGATCGATTACTTGAACGACGAGCAACGCCGTGCGGCGCAAGGGCTCCAAGTCGGCCATGTGCTGCGCGGTCATGATGGCGCCTTCATCGACCAATTTGTCGAGTCGACCCGAGTGGATGCGCCGCGCCCGTTCCGGGCCGATCTTCAAGCGGCGCACGAAGTCGAGCCGGTCGAGGAGATTGAGAATATTGGACGGCGCCGGCGATTCCGCGTAGCTCCGCAGCCAGGCGAAGGGCGTCCGCCGCAATTCGTGGTCAAGGATCAGCAGTCGGTCGAGCGCATTGGTTTCGGCTTCGGACAGCGCCATGAACGTGCGCTTGCGGGCCCGCGGTCGCGCGGCAAGGCTGATCCGCTCCAAAACCGAAGCATCCGGAACGAGCAGGTTTGTCGCCCGCAGCTGCTCGAGCATTGCTCGGACGATCGGCTCGCCGCGGTCCGTGCCCCAGGCGGCCTCGGCTCCTACCTCGATGGTCGCGCGCCAATCGGCCAGGCGAAAATTTCGAAGGCCCAGCAACGCCTGAAGTTCGACGGAATGCTCACGACGGGTTTGGTCGCGGCGCGCATAGTCGCCGAAAAGAGCTGGATCAATCCCGAGTTGATTGGCGACGAACAACAGAAGCGGCTCGGGAAGACGAGAGCCGGGTCCCACCCCCTGGCCCCGAAAGCGGAACAAGCACATCTGAACGGCGAAACCGAGCTGATTGACGGCACGCCGTTTCGATCGGATCCTCGCGAGGTCGGACTTGTCGAAAATGTAGTGTCTGGCCATCTCGGCGGGATCGACGGGAATTGCAAAGAGACGGGCGCGCTGATCAGCGGTCAGCAAGGCGCGACGAGGCATGGCGGGTGTCCCATTTGAGGTAAAGTCTGTTTGGTACGACGCGGACCCGAGCCAAACCAACGGCTCGCGCGGCGTCAATCGGGGGTAGATCAATTGGGACAGCGGGCGGCCATCTACTGCCGGGTTTCCACAGCTGATCAGTCCTGCGCTCGCCAGGAGCGCGACCTCACTGCCTTTGCGGCGCGGGCGGGGTACGATGTTGTCGGGATTTTCAAGGAGACTGGTTCAGGCGCAAAAATTGACCGTGTCGAGCGCAAGAAGATAATGACCCTCGCACAGGCGCGGCAGATTGATGTGGTGCTGGTCGCCGAACTGTCGCGGTGGGGCCGCAGCACGCTTGATTTGCCGCACACCCTGAAGGAGCTGGAAGCGCGCCGCGTGTCGGTCATTGCAATGAGCGGCCTCGCCTTCGATCTGACGACGCCACACGGGCGCATGCTGGCCACTATCATCGCAGGGATCGCCGACTTCGAACGCGAACTGATACAGGAGCGGATACGCTCCGGCATAGCGGCGGCGAAAGCGCGCGGCAAACGTCTCTGCCGGCAGAAAGGGCAAAGACCAAAGTCTGACCGTCTGGCGCCGAGGGTTCTCGCGCTGGTCGAAAAGGGACGTAGCTACAGATTGATTGGTCGCGAGGTCGGGCTGAGCAAAAATACCGTGGCCGCAATCGTTAAACGGGCGCACTCCGCTCCGCCGCGTGCAACGTGACGCGGAAAGTTTTCCGTAGCCGGAACTGTCCGGGAACGCTTAGCGTGCAGTTTTGAACACATCGTGTGGCATCCCCAAAATGGCTGCCTTTGAACTCGATCATCTTGCTGTTCCGCTGGAATCGTTTCCAGCGATCATATCCCAGTCAACCGCCAAGAAAAGTTTGCGACAGAACCCAGCAGCGCGCCGTAGCGACCGCACTTTGTGCGTAGCGCCTCGATTTTTTCCGCGAGATTTTTGGTGCGCGAACCGTCGGTTCCTGCTTCCGCGACGTCGTCTTCATCAAGACGCTTGAGATATTCATCGAGACGTTCGTCCACTGCCTTGATGAACTTCTCCAGCGAGTTCTTCGTGAAGTTGCGGTCATTGTTGTTAACCGCCTTGATGCGCGTGCCGTCGACGCCAAGCAATTCGCGCCCGAAAAGGTTGTGAGTTCGCGGCAGAGCACGACGAAACGCCGGAACACCGCGCGGAAAGCCTTGCGATTGTCGGCGCGGAAGTCGGCGATGGTCTTGAAGTCTGGCTTCAGCATCCGCAGCAGCCAGATGACCTAGATGTTACGATGGCATTCGGCTTCCAGCCGCCGGCTCGACCGCACGCGGTTCAGATAGCCATGGATGTAGAGCTTCAACAGATCGCCCGGCGCGTAGCCGGGCCGGCCTGTCTTCTCCGGCGTGACGCGGACCAACCCCGCTGCCGCCAGATCGAGCCCATCAACGAAGGCGTCGATCAAGCGAACGGGATTTTCAGGATCGACGTAATCGTCGATCACCTCGGGCAAAAGAAGCAGTTGTGAGCGGTCAAATCCAGCGATGTGAGTCACGCAAACTTCTACCGAGAATCAAGCACCAACGGAATCCCGCGACGCGATTTTCAACGCGGGTTTCCACACGATCGGCAAGAATTATGACACACGCAAGAAAGCCCTGCGCCATTGGGGTTTCTTGTTGTTTTTAGCCCCCTTCAGCCTTGAGCGCTGGCTGTTTCCGAATGTCATGCGGTCGTGAATGGTGGCTTTACTCCCGACAGCGGACGCTGCTGGAACGAGTTTTGGCGACCGCTCGACAACGGGAATGCCGTGTTTGGGGCCAAAGGCGTAGCTATTAACGCGAGTTACTCTAACGAAACGGTAGCGCTTGGCGGCACTTTGAGTGAAGTCTTTGTCTTCCGAGTGGCAGGCTTTGCTCCTGAAAACGCCTTGACGATCATCTCGGGGGCAAGGAAAACGCCCGCAGATGAACGTTCTTTCCAATTCTCGTCGCCGTAGGCGTCGTGTTTGCCACCTGCGACTAAGTATAGAGCGGTTATCCCGGGCAGTTTACAGTTGGCTGCCCGGAACAGCTCGACTGACTGCCCGCCAAGGCTTTTTTCGTGGATCGAAATGCTGGCCAACCGGGTGCATTGGCGCCGATGCAACAGCACATCGCCCAACCGCGCCGGGCTCCACAAAGGACCCAAAGCCGCGTTGGTGCCTACACCCCCTTTTATCGGCATTATCGGGTCTTCTGTGCCGTTCACCAACACAAAACGACTGGGAAAAGCCCCGCAGTTTTCGCCGACCGCTGCAGGCACTGCGCTGGAAATCATCGCCACGCCCTCGAATAG
>JBAWEN010000645.1:0-1728 GCA_049591215.1 Methylocystis sp.
CCGCGCTACACGCAGCGCCCCTCGGAGCTGCAAAACGTCTATGTTTCGACTTCCGGGGCGCCGGCGAGGGGCACGAGTCTGACCAACGCGCCAGCCGGAAACGTTGTCGTCTCGACCAGCGCGGCGACCAGGCCCTCGACGCCCTCGACCAGCCAAAGCGCCGCCGCCACGAATATCGCGAGCCTTACCGCGACGGCCCGCAACGCGCAGAACAATGCGATCGCGGTCGTCGGCAATGCCGTGGCGTCGACGGGTTCGCCCGTCAGCACCAGCCAGGAGACGATGGTTCCCCTGCCCGCCTTCGCCCGTTACGAGCCGGGCCACACGGCGCTGGCGATCAATCATCAGGGGCTGTTCGTCGCGACGACGATCTCGTTCAATCTCGCCGTCGGCGCTTCGCTCGGCCAGGCGGTCGAAGAGATCGAACGCGCGATCAAAGAGATCCACATGCCATCGACCTTGCGCGGCGCGTTGACGGGCACGGCGCAGCTTTTCGCGGAGTCGTTGCGCACGCAGCCATTGCTGATCGTGGCGGCGGTCATCGCGGTTTATATCGTGCTCGGCATCCTCTACGAGAGCTACATCCATCCGATCACCATTCTTTCGACGCTGCCGTCGGCGGGCGTCGGCGCGGTGCTGGCGCTGATGTTGTTCCATACCGAATTCAGCATCATCGCGTTCATCGGCGTGATTTTGCTCATCGGCATCGTCAAAAAGAACGCGATTCTCATGATCGATTTCGCGATCGACGCGCGGCGCGCGCGAAACGCGTCGTCGTACGACGCGATATACGAGGCCTGCATCCTGCGTTTTCGCCCCATTATGATGACGACGATGGCGGCGATCCTTGGCGCTCTGCCGCTCGCCTTCAGTTTCGGCAATGGCGGCGAGGTGCGCCGTCCGCTCGGCATCGCCATCGTCGGTGGGCTGATCGTCAGCCAGGCGCTGACGCTTTATACGACGCCGGTGGTCTACCTCTACATGGACGGCTTCGGCGAATGGGTTCTGCCGCGCTGGCGCGCGCTGCTGGCGCGCATCTCCGGCGCCGCGCCGAAGAAAGAGCCCCGGCGGGACGACCCGGCGCCCGCGGATCACTGAAAGATCGCGAGCGGATTGCCAAGCAAGGGTAGGGTTGGCGTATGTTTCGGCGGCGGCGGCATGGCGACGATGAGCCTGGAGGTTCCGCCCACATAGGCGAGGAACGATCCCGTCAACCAGTCGAGGTCGGGAACGCAGCCCAGAAAATTGGCGCAGCGGATTTCCAGCACGAGTTCAACCGAACCGTCCGGCGCGGCGAGCTTTTCCACCTTCATCGCGGTTCCCAAACTTTTGCCTTCCGGTCCGAAGGTTTGAATGAGCCAGTCGGTCCGCGTTTCTATTTTGTAAAACGCGTTTTGCGCCACCCACGTCGTCGCGCGCGCCCACTTCCTGTCGCAGTCGACGCCCGAGTTGCAACTGACCGGAGGGGACGTGGCCTCGTTCGGCTCGATCCCGGCGCAGGACGATAACGCCATGACGAACGCGGCCTGCGCGAGCAATGCGAAGCCGCGTCCAGGTTTGATTCGGCGCACGGTTGCTCTCCGCTTCGTTCAAACGCAAATTACATTTGATCCGTCGCGTTTTCAAATTTTGAATCGGCGAATTCGTCACGCAACCCAAGCGCGCGGTATAAGTGCGCCCAATCTCTTCGCGGCGCGAAATGCCCCAAGCCCCTCACCGTACCTCTCC
>JBAWEN010000646.1:0-17964 GCA_049591215.1 Methylocystis sp.
AAAACGCATGCAACTCCAAGAGTTCAAAAAGGCCGGCCATTGGCCGACGCTGCTCGCGGCATTTCTATATTTCGACATCAGTTTCATGGCGTGGGTCTCGCTCGGCCCGCTGATGATCTACATAGCGAAGGACATGCATCTTCCCGTTGAGGACAAAATGTCGCTCGTCGCCATTCCCGTCCTTGCCGGCGCGCTTCTTCGCGTGCCGCTCGGCTTGATCGCCGACGCGATCGGCTCCAAGGTCGCGGGCGTCGGGGCGCAGATCGTCGTTATTTTCGCGGTGACGCTCGTCTTTGTGTTCGGTCTTCCCGCACCGGTAGCGATCGCCATATTCGGCATAGCGCTCGGCGTCGGCGGCGCATCCTTCGCCGTCGCGCTTCCGCAGGCCAGCCGCTGGTATCCGCCGCATTATCAGGGCGTCGTCATGGGCATCGCCGGCGCCGGCAACATGGGCGTCGTGCTGGACACGCTGTTCGCGCCGTGGATCGCCGAAACCTATGGCTGGAGAGCCGTCTATGGCCTGCTGCTCCTGCCGATGTTCGCTATCCTCCTGTTTTACGTGTTCGCGGCCAAGGAAGCGCCTGTCGCCCGCTCAAAGATCGTTCTTGCCGATTACGGCAAAATGTTCCTCGACGCCGACAGCCGCTGGTTCATGTTCCTTTATTTCATCACTTTCGGCGGCTTTGTCGGGCTCGCTTCGGCGCTGCCGCTTTATTTTACGGCGCAATATCACACGACGGGCATCGCGGCGGGTCTCATGGTGTCGCTGATCGTCGGTTTCGGCTCCGGCTTTCGGCCGGTCGGCGGCCATATCGCCGATCGCATTGGCGGAGTGAAAACGCTGTCGTTCCTTTTCGTCGCCGTCTCCGCCAGTTATTTCCTCATCGCCTTCCTGCCCGAGGGGCCGGCGCCCGCCGCAGGCGTCGCTGGTTGGAGCCTGCTTCAGCTTCCGCCGATCGCTTGGGCCGCGATGGCGCTGTTTTCGTTCGGCATGCTGTGTCTTGGAATGGGCAATGGCGCGGTGTTTCAGTTGCTGCCGCAGCGCTTCCGCAACGAGATTGGCGCAATGACGGGCCTCGTCGGCGCCGCCGGCGGACTGGGCGGATACTTCCTGGCGAAGACGCTCGCTTTCTCCAAAGGGACGACCGGCGCCTTCACCGACGGCTTCATTTTCTTCGGTTTCCTTGCGCTACTAGGTCTCGTAGGCTTGATTTTCGTGAAGACGCGCTGGCGCACGACCTGGGGCGCCGTCTCTGGAGCGAGAATCTAGATTACGCGAGGACTGTTGTGCTGACCCGCTATGATCACAACCTTCGCGTGGAGGCAGGATTTGCGACCGATAAGGGCAAGCGGTCGGAAAACGAGGATTACGTCGCCGTCTGCTTCGGGCCGATGGGCGCCGGAGCGGTCAACGGAATTGTCGCCGCCGTCGCGGACGGCGTCGGCGGCCATAAAGGCGGGCGGGCGGCTTCGGAGACGGCGGTGCGGGCCTTTATCGACGGCTATTACGGCCAGCCCGAAACTTTGGGCGTCATTCGCGCGGCCGCCCGCGCCTTGGAGGCGGTCAACGGTTGGATCGCGGCGCAGGCGCGCGTCGACGCGGCGCGCGCCGGCATGGCGACCACTTTCAGCGCGTTGATCATTTCGAGGCGCGCCGCTTTCATCGTGCATGTCGGCGACACGCGTGTCTATCGACTCGATGCCGGCGGTCTGGAACTGCTGACAAAGGACCACAATGTCGGTCGCGGCGATTTTCCCAACGCCTTGCGCCGAGCCGTAGGCTTCGAAGACACTTTGCTCTTCGATCAGACATCGCTCGGGCTGAAACTGCATGACCGATTTTTGCTGTGTTCAGATGGCGTGCATGGCGCGATCCGCGACGCCGATCTGCGCGCCCTATTGGCCGACGGCGCCTCGCCGCGGGAGAGCGCCGAAACGATCGTCAAGGCGGCGCTAGATGCGGGAAGCAGCGATAATGTTACGGCGCTCGTCGTCGATATTCTCGATCTTCCGCCCGCGGACGAAAGCGCTTTGTCGCGAGTCGTCGCGGGTCTGCCGATTCCCGATCTTCCTGTCGTGGGCGACGTTGTCGACGATTTTCGTCTGGATGCGATCATTGCCGATGGGCGATACAGTCGCCTGATGCGCGCGACGGATTTGCGCGATGGCAAATGCGTGGTCGTGAAATTCCCGCATCCACGGGTCGCCGACGATGCAACCTACCGGCTGGCGTTCGTCAACGAGGCTTGGGTGGCAGCGCGAGTGCGAAGCCCCTGGATCGGCGAAATCATCGAATTGCAACCGGGGCGACGAACGCGGCTTTATTCCACGATGCCGTTTTACGATGGAGAGACACTGGAAGAACGGCTAAAGCGAGACCCGAAAATCGATCTGCTGGAGGGAACCACGATCGCCGCTCGCCTCGCTCGCGCCATCACCACGCTGCATCGCTCGGGCGTCATTCATCGCGACATCAAGCCCGAAAATGTCATTCTGCTACGTGACGGCGGACTGCGGTTGGTCGACCTCGGCGTCAGTCGCGCGCCGGGCCTCGAAGATTTTCCGCCGCGGGACATTCCGGGCACGCCCAGCTATATGGCGCCGGAGCTGTTTCTCGACGCGGCGGGAGACGAATCGTCGGATCTCTACGCGCTCGGAGTCACAATTTATCGCGCCTTTAGCGGTCGATATCCCTATGGCGAAATCGAACCCTTCAGCAAGCCGCGCTTCGTCAAGCCGCAACCGTTGAGCGCCGGACGGCCCGATCTTCCGGCCTGGCTTGACGCCGCGTTATCGCGGGCGGTCGCCGCCGACCCGCGGGATCGTTATGGGGACGTGCTGGAGTTCGCGTTCGAACTCGAGAATGGCGCGGCGCGCGTTCACCCAATCGCGGCGCGCAAGAAATCGCTGTATGATCGAAATCCGCTCGCGTTTTGGAAAGGGCTCAGCCTTTTCCTGTTCTTTTTGCTGTTTCTATCGTTTGCTTGGCGATAAAGCGAAATAAGGTCATGTGTTGCACGACGTACGCGCGTCGGCGCCGCTCGACGGCTCCATGGAATGCGCTTTGCCAGCCGTCGTCAGGCCAAAGACGAAGTGATCGACTGGCTTGGCTTCTATAATCATCGGAGGCTTCATTCGGCCCTGGGCTATCTCAGCCCAATGGCCTTCGAAAAAAATGGCTGGCCGATAGAGAAAGGCTGGCGGCATAATCGCTCAGTCTTGGGGGACGCTAAACGAGGGCAAGGTCAATGCGGGTCGACATCCAAAGTGACTTTTTTTCGTGGCGCCGTCCCGCGAAAATGATTCAACGATTTGACGAACAATGAAGTGCACCACTCATATGTGTCCAACGGGCCGGGCCCGAAAAAATCGATCCGCCCGAACCCCATCTCGTCCAGCGCCTGATAGCCAGGAGCGTATTCCCGTCTTCCTGCATCGTCGAATATTACAATACCGTCGTCCTTCACCCAGAGGCCGGCCATGTAAGCGCAAAGCGACCTAGCCATGCCGTCTACAACGATCACATCGAAATAATTTCGAGGCCAGCGCGCTAAAGCCGCTGCATAGGCGGTGAAATCCTCGCAATTGAGCCCGTGCGCGACGTCCAACTCAGCATTGCCCGAACTTGTCTGAGCACCCGCGATTTGGTTGAACGCATCAGCCAAGTCCTCGGGGAAATTATCGTCAACCGTACCCTGTTCCTTCAAAATCAAGCGAAGATTGGCGGGCTTTTTCTCCTGAATCCGCTTGATCCAGGTTGTGTCATGCTCGACGGAAACGACCTCCTCGACACGCGACGCCCACCATAAGGAGGAATGCCCACACCCAAACTCAAAAACTTTGAAGTTGGGTTGGACAATTTGATTAAGGACAGCCTGCGCCGGATACGTGATAAACGGCAGCGGCGAATGATTTGCGTCGACGGGGCCTTCCTCGAGCGGGTAGCCCCACCCTCTCGGCTCCAAATATTCCTGATATAATTCGACGATCCGGCGCCGAGTCCGACCGTCGAGGTTTCCGAAGTGATCGGGGGTGACGTTGAGGCTGCCTTCAATTTCATTGAACTTACGATCGACGGAATCGAATCTCGCAACAAGGGAATCGAGTCGACCGTTCAGAAAATCATGTCGCCATGCGACGTCATCCTTAGATGCAGAGAACGTTCTCCGTCGCCATTGGTGGTAGCGTTCTATCAAACTCGCCATTGGTTTGCCTATTGTCGTAGTGTAATCCGACATTCCCCAGATGGTCGCCGGCTTTTCCGGGGTGCTCATGGCGCGACGTTACCATGCGCGCGGAGCGCCCGGAAAGTCCGCGCGCCCGCTTTTTATTGATACTGGAGACGGGCGAGCTATGTTCCGGCGCGTGAGCCTTAGCGTCGCACCCGATGGTTCCGTGATCGACCGGAAACGAGTCGGCAGGCGGCGCACGCGCTTCACGAAGGACGAGGCGCGCGAGATTGGGCTAAGGGCGGCGCGAAAGCTTAACGCGCGCAAATGCCGCCCCTCGCCGAGTTGCCTGGAAAATGAGGCGATTTCAGCGAAAGAGGTTCCTTGGCAGGCCGGATTGCCGGATCATCGCGGCGAGAGTTCCGGGCTTGATTTCGTCGCTGTAGCTGTGCGCCGCGACCGTAACCAGCATGACCTGGCCCCCGACCACTCCCTTGTAGATGGTGTGCGACCCGTTGCCCTCCTATGGAAAGCAAAACCGTTGGCATGCAAAACCTTTACGAAGGCGTCGAATGTCACGCCGGACAGGCCACCGGGAAGGATGCGGACGTGTCGCCGCCATTGGTCTTGTGACGCCAAGCCGACAAAAGCACGCGCAGGCTCCGGAGCAAGGAAACACCCGTCGGGGTCCGCCGGCTCAGCAATCTAGCGCATGTCGCGGGGGCTTTTTCGCGGGCGGCCGCGACATAGTCGGACACCGCCGATTCGAGGCGAGCGAGCACCTCGTTCAAGCTCCGTCCCTGCACGGCAATATCGAAATCGACACAAATAGCTTCCCAATCGCCTGCCCGTCCGCGTGCAAAACGAACGAAGTCGGGCATGTTAGCGCCATGTAACGCCGGGGGGGGCATACGGGAACAAATAATTAGGCCCCGCGATCGTTTCTGTAAACTTATCGACCTGGTCCTTCGCCGCCGATTGCCGACTCTTGCGCCAACGAACGCCAGCGCCTAATCTTTAAGCACGCAAAGGGTTGCGCAACCCGACGCTTTGAGGCGGCCCGCCCGGATGTACGGCGGGCCGTTTTCTATAGGGCGGCACACGCCTTGCTTGGGAATTTGCATCCTCCCTGAACTCGAACTGGCCGCCGCAGATTTTTTGGCGGCCTCTTTTTTGGCTGGATCACTTCCCCGCCGACTCCTTGGGCTTGCAGGCCAGCGATTGTGGGCGGGTGGTCCCCGAGGCACGGCTTCGCATGTGGGTGGACAACGAAATTTCTCGAATGTTGTCCGAAACGTTGTCCAGCAGATGCCTTCGTCGCCGCGCCGATTTTCTAATCTATTGATCTTAATGGTGCCCGGGGGCGGAATCGAACCACCGACACTGCGATTTTCAGTCGCATGCTCTACCAACTGAGCTACCCGGGCGCGCGCTGTTCGCGCGGCAAGTCCGGCTTATAGAAAGCGCTTGCTGGCTTGTCCAGACCCGGCGCGCATTCTTTTCGCGCGCCTTGGCTTGCCCGCCACCTCGGCTTCGCCTAAACCGCGTCCAAACCATCCCAAGGAGAGCTTAAATGTCCAAGATCAAGCGGATCGGGGCCAGCGCGCGCATGAGCAAGGCCGTCGTTCACGGCGACACGGTTTACACGGCCGGCCAGGTCGCCGACCGGACGAAGGGAGGCTCGGTCAAGGAGCAAACACGGGAAATCCTCGGGTTGATCGACGCAATCCTCGCCGAGACCGGCGGCGACAAAAGCAAAATTCTCTCCGTGACGATCTATCTTTCCGACATCGCGACTTTCGCCGAGATGAATGGCGTTTGGGACGAATGGGTCGATAAAGCCAATCCGCCCGCTCGCGCCACCGTCGAAGCCAAGCTCGTCGCGCCCGATTACAAGGTCGAAATCGCCGTCGTCGCGGCGGCATAACCGCTTGTTAACACGGCAATTCTTCCCGCCACAACGGATTGTCGGGGTCATGGGCGTAGCGAATCGTCTCGAAGCGCATCGCGCGGGAGTCGATGAGCAGCAGCCGACCCACCAGCCCCTCGCCGAAGCCGACGATCTCGCGCACCACTTCCAGCGCCATCATCGCGCCGACGATCCCCGTCAGCGCGCCGAGCACGCCGGCCTCCTCGCAGGCGGGCACGCTTCCCGGCGGCGGTGGAGCCGGAAAAAGGCAACGATAACTTGGTCTTGGGCTCCCATCGGGGCCGGTTTCGAATGGCCGCAGCGTCGTCAGTGAGGCGTCGAAGCCGCCGACCGCCGCGGTCACCAGCGGACGCTTGGCGTAAAAACAGGCGTCCGACACAATGTAGCGCGTCGCGAAATTATCCGAACCGTCCGCGACGATATCGTAAGCGGAAACAAGCTCTCGCGCATTGCTCGCGTCGAGCCGCAGCCGGTGCGTCTCGACGCCAACATGGGGATTGAGCCGCGAGATAAACTCTTGAGCGCTCTCGACTTTTGGGCGGCCGACATCGCCGGCGCCATGAATCACCTGGCGTTGCAGATTGGACAGCGCCACCACGTCGTCATCGACGACTCCGAGCGCGCCGACGCCCGCCGCGGCGAGATATTGCAACAGCGGCGCGCCGAGGCCGCCGGCGCCAACCACTAACACACGGGCTTTACGTAGCTTTTTCTGGCCGGGACCGCCCACCTCGCGCAGCACGAGATGGCGGGCGTAGCGTTCGATTTCGTCGTCCGAGAGGGTCATGGGGCGCTGTTCTAGCGCATTTTCGCGCATCCCCGCGCATTTTTCGGCGCCGGGCGCGCGTGAACGCGCAAACTCCCCGCGCGCGCCTTCCGGCCCACGATGCTCGCCCCGGCCCTACTGCGCGACCCCGTTCAGAGCCGTGGCCGCGCGCAGGAAGCGCGAGGGATCGACCGCCTCGCCGTCGATGCGCACCTCGTAATGCAGATGCGGACCGGTCGAGCGGCCGGTCGAGCCTACGCGGCCCAACACCGCGCCCGGCGAAACCTGCTGGCCCGGCGAGACGGAGATCGCCGAAAGATGACCGTAGCGGGTCGAGAGTCCGCCGCCGTGATCGACTTCGACCATATTGCCATAGCCGCCGCTCGGCCCGGCGACGGTGACAACGCCCGCCGCGGTGGCGTGGACCAGCGTCCCCCATTCCTCGCGCAGATCGACGCCGCTATGCAGCGCCGGACGCCCCAGGAAAGGATCGGTGCGGTAGCCGAAGGTCGAGGTCATCTGCAATTCGCCACGCAGCGGCTTGCGCAAGGGCACGCTCGGCAGCGCGTGGCGCAGGCCGTCGAGCGTCTCGACCGCGTTCTGCGCGACGACGAGTTCGCGCTCGAAGGATGTCGTTCCCGATTTCAGGTCCGCCGGCACGAACGGGCCGCCGACCGCCGAAGCCGCGCCGCGGGTTTTCGCCTTCGCCATGTATCGCTCCACCGGCAGACCGGCGACATCGAAGGCGCGGCGCAATTTTCCGGCGGCGTCGAGCGCCGGCTTGACGATGCCCGACAGCCGAGTGGCCTGTTCCCGCTCGACATGATCGAGCGACATGGCGAGGCTTTCGAGCCGCGCCGGCAGGGGCTGGCCGGGATCCGAGGCGTTGGCCAGCGCGGGACTCGGCTCGGCCGCCGCGTGATCCTCGCCCTTGCCCGCCGGGTTGGATTTCGTGGGCCGCGAGTCGTAGCTGGTCGCGGGATTATGTCCGGGCCGCAAATCGAGACCCTCGGGCCGGGGCTTGCCGTCGAGCGGCGACGGGCTGTCGTCGACCGCGCCTTGCGTCGCCCTCGGTTGGGCCAGGATTCCCGCGGCGAGTCCGGGCGCCGGCGCCGACAAGATGCGCGTCGCGCCGATGGCGGCCGTCGCGTCCTGCACCGTGTGTTCGAGAAGGCGCGCCACCACGGCGGCGCGGGTCTCCAGCATGGCCTGACGGATGACGAGGCCGCGCACCTTGCCTTCGACGCCATCGGAATCGATGAATTGCCGGCTGGCCACCTGATCGAGGCGCAGCCTTGCCGCCGCCAGCCGATCCTCGTAAGCATATTGCATCTGCGTCTGGCGTTCGATCAGTCCGGCCAGCAGATCGTCGCGGAACACCAGATAGCCCGCGGCGGCGATCACGGCCGCGCCGGCGAGCGACAGCAGGGCGGCGCCGCCGAACAGAGCGAGACGCGAGATCTCGATGCGGCGGCGCTGTTGACCGCGCGCGACGTGCACGACGTAATTCGAGTTGTTCTCGACGAATTGAAAAGACCGTTCGCGCAGGGACATGTGACTTTTCCTGGCCGGCGTTACACCGCCGGCGCCGCTGTTCCGGGCCCGCCGCGACCGCCGAGCCGCGACGGCCTCGCGCAATGATGAAACAATATTAAGGTTAACGCTTCCCAAAGCCTGGATCGGAAGATCGACACGGCGCGAAACTGGCATTAAGGCGCAACGGGTATTAGCGAGAGGAGAAGCCGCATGGGGCTCGAAATCCACCAGTTCATTTGCCTAGAGGATAATTTTGGCCTGCTCGTTCGCGACGAGGCGAGCGGCGCGGCGGCGTCGATCGACGCGCCGGACGGCGAAGCTATTCGCCGCGAAGCCGAGCGCCTCGGCTGGCGGCTGACCCATGCGCTGCTGACCCATCATCACCTCGATCATGTGCAGGGAGTCCCTGCCCTGCGCACGGCGTTCCCGGGGCTTGTCGTGGTCGGCGCGCGCAAGGACGCGGCGAGGTTGGACGGGCTTGATATATCCGTCGACGAGGGGGACGAGGTCGCCATCGGGGGCTTGCTGGCGCGGGTGCTCGAAACCCCGGGCCACACCACGGGACATCTCGCCTATCATTTCACCGAGGACGAAGCCGTGTTCGTCGGCGACACGCTGTTTTCGCTGGGCTGCGGGCGGATCTTCGAGGGAACGGCCGAGACGATGTATGATTCGCTGGAGAAGCTGGCCGAATTGCCGGACGAAACGCGCGTCTATTGCGGCCATGAATATACGCAGGCCAACGCCCGTTTCGCGCTCACGGTCGACCCGGAAAACCCGATGCTGCTGGATCGCGCGCGCGAGGTCGACGCGCTGCGCGCCGCCGGCCGCTATACGCTGCCGACGACGATAGCCCTTGAGCGCGCCACCAATCCGTTTCTGCGCGCGGAAGACCCGCTGGTGCAGCACGCCATGGGCATGAGCGACGCCGACCCCGTCGAAGTGTTCGCGATCATGCGCGAGCGCAAAAACGGCTTTCGCGCGTGAGCGCGGCGGCCTCCCCCGGCAGCCTCGACGCGCGGCGGCTGATCGAGACTCTGGGTCTCGCGCCGCATCCCGAGGGCGGGTTTTATCGCGAGACCTTTCGCGACGGCCTTCAAGTCGCGCCGGGGCGCGCCGCCTCGACGGCGATCTATTTTCTGCTCGAAGCCGGGCGCGCTTCCGCCTGGCACAGGATCGACGCGACCGAGATCTGGCTTTTTCACGCCGGCGCGCCCCTGCTGCTGTCTTTGTCGGCCGACGGCCGGACGACGACCGACCAACGGCTCGGCTCCGACATTTTCGCCGGCGAGCGCCCTCAGGCCGTCGTGTCAGCGCATTGCTGGCAGGCGGCCCGCACCCTCGGAGCCTGGACCCTGGTGAGCTGCGTGGTCGCGCCGGGGTTCGATTTCGCCAAATTCGAACTCGCGCCCGGGGACTTCGCGCTTGGGGATTTCGCTCCATGCGATTTCGCGCCGCCGGGGGCGGACGCATCGCCGCGAGCCTCGAGCGACGAGAGGATTATCGCTGGGAAAGCAAACGCATAACGTTGTACTAACGCCGAATTTACATATCGACGCCAAGATGCGTGAAAATGTTGGTCGTTTAGATTCATAGGACGCGCCCATGCAGTTGCGACACCTTGCTTCCAGGATGGTCTCCGCGCCTATTCCCGAGACGCCGGCGAAGCCGCTAATCCCCGCGGCTCCCGCAAAAGCGGCCGAGGCGCCCGCGATCGTCGGGACGCAGAACGTCGATTCTCGCGCCATTCTGAATTCGATCGGCGAGGTGATCTACGATTGGGATTTGATAACCGATCGGCTGTGCTGGGGCGAGAATCTCGCGCGGGTCCTGCCCTCCCTCGCGGAGATAGATTTGTCGTCCGGCATGGCTTTCGGAGCGCTGCTCGCCCCCGAAAGCGCGACCTCCCGCTACGACGAGATCGTTAAATCGGAACGCGCCGATGAGGGCTCGGGCGTGCTGTACCAGATCACCTACGCGATCGTCCCGCCGCGCGAGGGCGGCGGCGGCGCCGGCTCGACCTGGCTCGAAGACACAGGTTGCTGGTTCAAGGGCGTGGACGGGCGGCCGGCGCGCGCGCATGGCGTCGTGCGGGTCGTGACCGAGCGGCACAACAAGGAACGGCAGCTTGCGCGACAATCGCAATTCGACACGCTGACCGGCGCCTTGAACCGCACCCATCTGACCGAGCAGATGCAGCGGATTCTCGACCAGACCGAGCGCAATCGGAAATCCTTCGCGGTGATGCTCGTCGCGCTTGAGAATCTTTTTGTCCTCAACCGCACCTATGGCTACGACGCCGGCGACGAGGTGATCGCCGGGCTGGCCGCGCGCCTATCGGTCAATCTTCGCGCCCACGATCTCGTCGCGCGGCACGCCGGCAATAAGTTCGCGCTGGTGCTGCCGGACTGCGGCCCCGAGGAAGCCGAATTCGCCGCGACGCGACTGATCGAAGCGGTCACCGCCGCGCCGTTCGAAACCTCGGCGGGCGCCATCCCGGCGACGATCCGCATCGGCGGAGTCGTCGGGCCACGCGACGGACGAACCACCCAAGTGCTGTTCCAGCACGCGGAGGAGGCGCTCGACGTCGCGCGTCAGCGCGCCGGCGCTCGCTTCGTCGCCTATGGCGCGTCGCTGGCGCGCGAGGACTCGCGGCTGCATGCGCTGCAAATCGCCGACAATATCGTCTCGGCGCTCAACGAACGGCGGGTGGAGCTGGCTTTCCAGCCGATCGTGCACGCCGCCGACGGCCGCACCGCTTTCTACGAAGCCTTGCTGCGCGTGCGGTTGGCGGACGGCTCGATGGTGACGCCGGGCTCGATCCTGCCGGTCGCGGAAAAGGCCGGGCTGGTGCGGCTGCTGGATCAGCGCGTGCTGGAACTGGCGCTCGTCTGCCTCAACGAAAACCAGGATCTGCGCCTCTCGGTCAACGCGGCGCTTCCGACCATTCTCGATCCGGAATGGCCGGATCGCCTGACGGCCGGCGTGCGGGCCACTCCGGGCGTGGCGGAGCGGCTGACCGTGGAGATCACCGAAACCAGCATGATCGAGGATATAGCGGCGACCAGCGTCGTCATCGCCCAGTGCAAAAAGCTCGGCGTGAAGGTCGCGATGGACGATTTCGGCGCCGGCCATACCTCGTTCCGCAATCTGCGCGCCCTCGCATTCGACCTCGTGAAAATCGACGGCGCCTTCGTGCAGAACATCGTCAATTCGGCGGACGACCGGTTTTTCGTGCGGACGCTGATCGACCTCGCGCGCCACCTGGAGCTCAAGGTCGTCGCCGAATGGGTCGAGGACGAGGAAACCGCCGCCCTGCTGCGTGAATGGGGCGTCGATTATTTCCAGGGCGCGCTGTTCGGCAGCGCCGGCCCGGAAAACGCGCAGGCCTTTCGCGCCCGGCACGTGACGCTGCGGCGATAGGCCGCGCCCACTCAGCTCTCGCCCGAAAGCTTGTCGATCCGCTTGTTGAGCGCATCGAGTTGGCGCTTCAGATCGTCCACGTCGGACTGCTGCTTGGCGCTCGCGCCTTCACCCTCTTCGCTCGGGACGGTCGTGGCGACGCCGTCAACGGGAATGCCGAATGGATTGAACATGGTCAGCGCCTGACGGAACACCGCCATGTTCTTGCGCGCCTGCTCCTCCATCGCGACGAAAGCGGCTCGGGTCGGCTCGCCAAAGGGCGCGGAGCCCAGCGCCGAAGTGAACTGGTCGCGGAATTTCTGCTGGTCGCGGGTGAGCTTGTCGATCGAAAATTCGAGATAGCTCGGCACCAGCATCTGCATCGAGTCGCCGTAAAAGCGGATCAATTGTCGCAGGAAGGAGATCGGCAGCAGGCTCTGGCCGTTCTTGCCTTCCTGCTCGAAGATGATCTGGGCCAGCACTGAACGGGTGATGTCGTCGCCGGTCTTGGCGTCGCTGACCACAAAATCCTCTCCGCGCTTGACCATCGCGGCGAGATCCTCCAATGTTACGTAAGTGCTTGTTCCTGTGTCATATAAGCGGCGATTGGCGTATTTTTTTATCGTGGTTGGTTTTTTTTCGGTGCTCATGATGCGCCTGCGTCGCCTCCCCGTGACGGCCGAAGCGCCGCGGCGCTTCTGCGCCCCTGCGGCCAATTGTCTCCGGCGCCAGACGATAGTCTCAAAAGCGCCCCCGCGGCAATATTTTCGTCGCGCATGCCTTTCGCTTCGCGCTAAACCGTGCATAACGACGCTGACCCTCGGCGCAAAGCAGCGCGAGGGCGTCGGCGGTTTACGCCTTTGGCGCGAGCAAGCGCCGCCTGGTTCGACCGATTATCTGGTTCGACCAATTTTTAAGGAGATCGACATGACGACCGATATCGTGATCGTTTCCGCGGCGCGCACCGCCGTCGGATCGTTCAACGGAGCTCTCGGCGGCGTCACCGCCCACGACCTCGGCGCGGCCGTCGTAAAGGCCGCCCTTTCGCGCGCGGGCGTCGCCCCCGGCGAGGTCTGCGAAGTGATCCTCGGCCAGGTGCTGAGCGCCGGACACGGGCAGAACCCCGCCCGCCAGGCCGCCATCAAGGCTGGCGTTCCCGACAGCGCGACCGCTTTCGGCGTTAACCAGGTTTGCGGATCGGGTCTGCGCGCCGTGGCGCTCGCCGCCCAGCAAATCCAGTCAGGCGACGCCCGGATCGTCGTCGCCGGCGGCCAGGAGAGCATGTCGCTCGCGGCGCACGCCGCGCATCTGCGCAACGGCACCAAGATGGGCGAGGTCAAATTCGCCGATACGATGATCGTCGACGGTCTCACCGACGCCTTCAACAACTACCACATGGGCATCACCGCCGAGAACGTCGCCGCCAAATGGCAGATCAGCCGCGCCGAGCAGGACGCCTTCGCGGTCGCCTCGCAGAACAAGGCCGAGGCCGCGCAGAAGGCCGGCAAGTTCAAGGACGAGATCGTCCCTTACGTGATCGCCGGCAAAAAGGGCGACGTGACCGTCGATCAGGACGAATATATCAAGCACGGGGTCACGCTGGAGGGCGTCTCCAAGCTGCGCCCGGCCTTCACCAAGGACGGCACGGTGACCGCCGCCAACGCCTCCGGCCTTAACGACGGCGCCGCCGCGCTGTTGGTGATGAGCGCCGACGAGGCCAAGAAGCGCGGCCTGACGCCGCTCGCCCGCATCGTCTCTTGGGCGACCGCCGGCGTCGATCCGTCGGTGATGGGCTCCGGCCCGATCCCCGCGTCGCGCAAGGCGCTGGAAAAGGCCGGCTGGAAAATCTCCGACCTCACGCTAATCGAGGCCAACGAGGCATTTGCCGCGCAGGCTTTGGCGGTGAATAAGGATCTCGGCTGGGATCCCGCCATCGTCAATGTCAATGGCGGCGCCATCGCCATCGGCCATCCGATCGGCGCCTCCGGCGCGCGCATCCTGACGACGCTGCTGCACGAACTGGCCCGTCGCGGCGGCGGCAAGGGCCTCGCCACGCTGTGCATCGGCGGCGGCATGGGCATAGCGTTGACGGTCGAGCGGTAAATTCAGGCGGCCCGCGAACGGCGATAGGGCGCGGGCCGCGTCAATCCATTCAAACATGAAAATTCAAAGATCACGGGAGAAAGAGTATGGCGAGAGTAGCAGTTGTGACCGGCGGCACGCGCGGCATCGGCGAAGCGATTTCCAAGGCGCTCAAGGCCGCGGGCTATAATGTCGCCGCGACTTACGCCGGCAACGACGAAGCCGCCAGCAAGTTCAAGGCGGAGACCGGCATCAACGTCTATAAGTTCGACGTCTCCGATTACGACGCCTGCACCGCCGGAATCGCGCAAATCGAAAAAGACCTCGGCCCGGTCGAGGTGCTCGTGAACAACGCCGGCATCACCAAGGATCGCCTGTTCCACAAGATGGAGCTGGCGCAGTGGAGCGCCGTCATCAACACCAATCTGAGCTCGCTGTTCAATGTGACGCGCCAGGTCATCAACGGCATGCGCGACCGGGGCTTTGGCCGCATCATCGTCATTTCGTCGATCAATGGCCAGAAGGGCCAGGCCGGCCAGACCAATTATTCGGCCTCAAAGGCCGGCGACATAGGCTTCGTCAAGGCGCTGGCGCAGGAGAGCGCGTCGAAAGGCATCACCGTAAACGCGATCGCGCCGGGCTATATCGCCACAGAGATGGTGAAAGCCGTGCCGCAGGACGTGCTCGACAAGCACATCATCCCCTTCATCGCGGTCGGCCGCCTCGGCGAGCCCGAGGAAATCGCCCGCACCGTGGTGTTTTTGGCGGCTGATGACGCCGGCTTCATCACGGGGTCGACGCTGACCGTCAATGGCGGGCAGTATCTGGCGTAACGCTGGATGCGAGTCGCGAAGTTAAGCCGGCGGCCGAGACATCGGCCGCCGGCTTTTTTTGACTAAAACGGCAGATTGAACACCCGCGAGGGCGACAGCGCGCCCTCAACGACTTCGCCGAAGGCCACGGGAACACCGCCGCAGGACGCATAGATTACGCCGCCGGCCGGCGCGTCGCGGCCGCGCAGGATCAGCGAGCCGCCGCGCCGCAAACGCGCCGCCGAGTCGCGGTCGACAACCACGCAGGGCAGTTCAGTCAGCCCCGCTTCGACCGATTGCAGCGCCGCCGCCGCGCCGCCTTCCGCTTCGATGTCCTCGAAAGTGAAACTGTCCTGTTCGACGAAAGGCCCGACGCGCGTGCGGCGCAGCGCCGTCACATGGCCGAAGCAGCCCAGCAGTCGCCCGACGTCGCGCGCGATGGCGCGGACATAAGCGCCCTTGCCGCAGTCCATCACGAGCTTGGTTTCGTCGCCCGCGGACTCGATGATTTCAAGCCGGTGAATGGTGACGGGGCGCGGCTGTAATTCGACGTGCTCGCCCTCGCGCGCGAGATCATAGGCGCGCTCGCCGGCGATCTTGATCGCCGAATATTGCGGCGGCGTTTGCAGGATATCCCCGACAAAGCGCGGCAATAGCGCGGCGATCGCGCTGGCTTCGGGCCGCGCGTCGCTCTCGCGGACGATCTTGCCGTCGGAGTCGTCCGTGTCAGTCTCGGCGCCCCAGCGCACGGTGAAGAGATAGGTCTTCTCGCCATCCTGCACGAAGGGCACGGTTTTGGTGGCCTCGCCGAAGGCGATCGGCAAAATGCCCGAGGCCAACGGATCGAGCGTGCCGGCGTGGCCGGCCTTCTTGCCATTGTAGATGCGCTTCAAGCGCGTGACGGCTTGCGTCGAGGTCATGCCGACAGGCTTGTCGAGCACGACCCAGCCGTCGACGACGGCGCGGTTCGATCTGCGTTGATTCATCAGGCGGCGCCGTCTTCCCTGGCTTCGTCGTCGCCGTCAGTGCCCGGCTCCAAATCGCGCCGCACCTTGTCCGAATTGAGCAAGGCGTCGATTCGCGAAACATTGTCGAATGTGTCGTCGATCCGGAACCGCACCTCGGGCGCGAATTTCAGATTGATCTTTTGCGCCAGCTCCCCGCGCAAAAATTTCTTGTGTCGGTCGAGCGCCGCCAGCACTTCCGGCTCGTCGGCGCCGCCAAGCGGCATCACGAAGATGGTGGCGAGCTTGAGGTCCGGGCTCATTTTGACGCGAGACACCGTGACCACATGCTTCTCCAACACGGGATCGGTAATTTCGCCGCGCGCAAAGACCTGCGCCGAGGCGTGGCGAATTAGCTCGGCGACTCGCAGCATCCGCTGCGACGGCTCCGCGCCGGATTGATGATGGGCTCTGGACATGTTGACGCCAAGGATTGGAAAGTTCGGCAAGACGCCGATACGAGTCATGGGCGCTTGTGCGAAGAGGGCGTGGCGAAGCCGCCACCGTCACCCTCTCCGCTTACAAGACCGACCACCCGCGATTACAGCGAGCGCTTGATCTCCTCAATGCGATAGCACTCGATCACGTCGCCGGCGCGCATGTCCTGGTAGTTCTCGAAAGCCATGCCGCATTCCTGGCCGGCCTGAACTTCCTTGACCTCGTCCTTGAAGCGCTTGAGCGTTGAAAGCTTGCCCTCGTGCACGACGACATTATCGCGGATAAGCCGCACATTGGCGCCGCGCTCGACCTGGCCGTCGGTGACACGGCAGCCCGCGACCTTGCCGACCTTGGTGATGTCGAACACTTCGAGGATTTGCGCATTGCCGAGCATGGTCTCGCGCAAGGTCGGCGCGAGCAGACCGGACATCGCCGCTTTCACATCGTCCACGAGATTGTAGATGATGTTGTAATAGCGAATCTCGATGCCCGAGCGCTCGGAAGCCTCGCGCGCTTCCTTATGCGCGCGCACGTTGAAGCCGATCACCGCCGCGCCGGAAGCTTCCGCCAGCGAGATGTCGGACTCCGAAATGCCGCCGACGCCAGCATGCACGACGCGCGCCGCCACTTCGTCGGTGTTAAGCTTTTCGAGCGCCGCGAGGATCGCCTCGACCGAGCCCTGCACGTCGCCCTTGACGACCAGCGGGAACTCCTTGCGGCCGGCGGTCTTGAGCTGGCTCATCATGTCGGAGAGCGAGGAGCGCGCCGAGCCGCCGCGCACGGCGAGCTTCTCGCGCTTCTGGCGTTCGCGATATTCGGTGACTTCGCGCGCGCGGGCTTCGTTTTCGACGACCGCCACGCGGTCGCCGGCCTCCGGCGTCCCGGAAAAGCCGAGAATCTCGACCGGGAACGAAGGACCCGCGCTCGGACGCACGACGCCCTTGTCGTCGAGCAGCGCGCGCACGCGGCCCCATTGCGAGCCGGCGACGACGAGATCGCCGACATGCAGCGTGCCGCGCTGCACCAGCACGGTGGCGACCGGGCCGCGGCCCTTGTCGAGCCGCGCCTCGATGACCGTGCCCTCGGCCGAACGGGTGGCGTTGGCCTTGAGGTCGAGCACTTCGGCCTGCAGCGCGATCAATTCGAGCAATTTGTCGAGATTGAGCTTCTGCTTAGCCGAGACCTCAACTTCGAGCGTATCTCCGCCGAGGCTTTCGACCTGGACTTCGTGCTGCAACAACTCGGTGCGGACGCGCTCCGGCTTGGCGTCGGGCTTGTCGATCTTGTTGATCGCCACGATCAGCGGCACATGCGCCGCCTTGGCGTGGTGGATCGCCTCGATGGTCTGCGGCATGACGCCGTCGTCGGCCGCGACGACCAGCACGACAATATCCGTGACCTTGGCGCCGCGGGCGCGCATCGCCGTGAAGGCCGCGTGGCCGGGCGTGTCGATGAAGGTGACCTTGGCCCCGTTGGGCGCGGTCACCTGATAGGCGCCGATGTGTTGGGTGATGCCGCCAGCCTCGCCAGAAACGACATTGGCGTGGCGAATGGCGTCGAGCAAGGAGGTCTTGCCGTGGTCGACGTGACCCATGATCGTGACGATCGGCGGCCTCGGAACCGGCGCGCCGACTTCGTCGGGACTTTCGAACAGACCCTCCTCGACGTCGGATTCGGCGACGCGCTTGACGGTATGGCCCATTTCCTCGGCCACCAGCTGCGCGGTGTCGGCGTCGATCACATCGGTGATCTTGTGCATCTCGCCGGACTTCATCAGCAGTCGAATCACGTCGACGGCCCGCTCCGACATGCGGTTGGCGAGTTC
>JBAWEN010000647.1:0-5310 GCA_049591215.1 Methylocystis sp.
ATATGCGTCGCGGAATGATTGGCGCGCGTGGCGAGTCGACGCGCGTGATCGACGGCGAGCTCCAGCGTTTGCCCGAGCGCGATTTCGCCTTCCTCGACCACCCCTTCATGCACGATGATGTCGGCGAGTTTCTTTTGCGTGGCTTCGACGCGAAAACGCGCGCCCTTCGCGCGCAATTCGCCGATGTCGCCGACTTGTCCGCCGGACTCGCCGTAAAACGGCGTCTGATTGACGATCACCGCGCCGCGCTCGCCGGCTTTCAGCCAATCCGTCTGCGCGCCGTCGCGGATCAAGGCGGTCACGACGCCCTCGCTCTTTTCGGAGTCGTAGCCGAGAAACTCCGTCGCGCCGACGCGCTCCTTGAGCGCATACCAAACCGCTTCGGTCGCCGTCTCGCCGCTACCGGCCCAGGCCTTGCGGGCCTCGGCGCGCTGGCGCTCCATTGCGCTTTCGAAAGTCTCCTTGTCGACGCCAATCCCGCGCGGGCGCAACGCGTCCTCGGTCAGATCGAGCGGGAAGCCAAAAGTGTCGTAAAGCTTGAAGGCCGTCTCGCCCGACAGCCGGGCGCCCGTGGAAAGACCCGCGGTTTCCTCGTCGAGGATCGCGAGGCCGCGCGCCAGCGTGACGCGAAAGCGCGTTTCCTCGGTCAGCAGCGTGTCGCCGATCAGGGCTTCGGCGCGCTGCAATTCCGGATAGGCGGAGCCCATTTGCGCCACCAATGTCGGGACGAGACGCCACATCAAGGGATCGGCGGCGCCCAGCAATTGCGCGTGGCGCATCGCGCGGCGCATGATTCGGCGCAGGACGTAGCCCCGACCCTCGTTGGAGGGCGTAACGCCGTCGGCGATCAGGAAAGAGCAGGCGCGCAGGTGATCGGCGATGACGCGGTGGCTGGCCGCTTGGGCGCCGCCGGAGCTCACATTGGTCAGGTCGGCGACGGCGCCGGTCAGGGCGCGAAACAGATCGGTCTCGTAATTGGACGCGACCCCCTGCAGCAGCGCCGCTATGCGCTCCAGCCCCATGCCGGTGTCGATCGACGGGCGCGGCAGCGGGACGCGCTCGCCGGGCGCGACCTGCTCATACTGCATGAAGACGAGATTCCAAAACTCCAGAAAACGGTCGCCGTCCTGCTCCGGGCTGCCGGGGGGGCCGCCCGCGAGCGCGTCGCCCTGGTCAAAGAAGATCTCGGAGCAGGGACCGCATGGACCAAGATCGCCCATGCTCCAGAAATTGTCGGAATTGTTGATGCGGATGATGCGAGAATCGGGAAAGCCGGCGATTTTCTTCCATAAATCGAAGGCCGTGTCATCGTCGTGATAGACCGTGACAAGCAGGCGGTCTGTCGGCAGCTGGAATTCGCGAGTGATCAGATTCCACGCGAGTTCGATGGCGTCTTCCTTGAAATAATCGCCGAAGGAAAAATTGCCGAGCATCTCGAAAAAAGTATGGTGCCGCGCGGTGTAGCCGACATTGTCGAGATCATTGTGCTTGCCGCCGGCGCGCACGCATTTTTGCGCGGAGGCCGCGCGCGTGCGGCGACGTTTTTCGACGCCGGTGAAGGCGTTCTTGAACTGCACCATGCCCGCGTTGGTGAACATCAGCGTCGGATCATTATGCGGGACGAGCGACGACGAAGGGACGAGCTCATGATCGTGGCGCGCGAAATAGTCGAGAAATGCCGTACGGATTTGATTGACGCCGCTCATGGTCTTGTTGGCTCGCTGTCGCTCTTGACGTTTGTACCGTCGCGGTTCTCGCTTGGGGCGGCGCCATCGCGCGCCGTCTGTCGCTGTCCCCTTGCGATATGCCAGTTAGGCGAGGTTTGGGCAATGGGAAAGGCCGGAGTCCGGGCGGCGTCCCATTCCGCGCGCTCGCGCGCGGAATATTGACAGGCGTTAATTACTTTACCGGCGCGACCCCCACGGCCGCGCCGGAATGCTCCAGGATAATACTCCTATTACGCGCGGCGGCCTTTTTAGGCCTCGCTCTCCGCGCCTTCGTCGTCGCCGCCGGCGTCGAGAATCCGCTCGGCGATGATCCCGGAATTTTCGCGGATCGCCAGTTCGATGCGAGCCGCCGCCTCGGGGTTCGCCCTCAGGTAGCTTTTGGCGTTTTCGCGGCCCTGGCCGAGCCTCTGGCTGTCGTAGGAGAACCAGGAGCCGGATTTTTCCACGACGCCGGCTTTCACGCCGAGATCGACCAATTCGCCGAGCTTGGAAATGCCTTCGCCGTACATGATGTCGAATTCGACCTGCTTGAACGGCGGCGCGACCTTGTTTTTGACGACCTTCACGCGGGTCTGGTTGCCGGTTACCTCCTCGCGGTCCTTGATCGCGCCAATCCGGCGGATGTCGAGGCGCACGGAGGCATAGAATTTGAGCGCGTTGCCGCCCGTCGTCGTTTCCGGCGAGCCGTACATCACGCCGATCTTCATGCGGATCTGGTTGATGAAGATGACCAGCGTGTTGGAGCGGGAGATCGAGGCGGTCAGCTTGCGCAGCGCCTGGCTCATCAGCCGCGCTTGCAGGCCGGGCTGCACATCGCCCATTTCGCCCTCGATTTCGGCGCGCGGCGTCAGCGCGGCCACCGAATCGATCACCAGCACGTCGATCGCGCCCGACCGCACCAGCGTGTCGGTGATCTCCAGCGCCTGCTCGCCGGTGTCCGGCTGCGAAATCAGCAGATCGTCAAGCTGCACGCCGAGCTTGCGGGCGTAAATGGGGTCGAGCGCGTGTTCGGCGTCGACGAAGGCGCAGACGCCGCCGGCCTTCTGGGCTTCGGCGATGACATGCAGCGTCAGCGTGGTCTTGCCTGAGGATTCGGGGCCGTAAATCTCGACGACTCTTCCGCGCGGCAGGCCGCCGACCCCCAGCGCTATGTCGAGTCCGAGCGAGCCGGTCGAGACGGTCTCGATCTCCACGGCTTTCTGGTTCTTGCCGAGCCGCATGATCGAGCCCTTGCCGAAGGCGCGTTCGATCTGCGACAGGGCGGCGTCGAGCGCCTTGGTTTTGTCCACGGACGATCCTTCCACGAGGCGGAGATTGGCTTGGCTCACAGCGAAATTCCTTCTGACACGGGTTAACCGGCCGGCGCAACGGCGGCGCGCGGCTTTAATCGGAAATACCGCGCGACCGTCATTGTGCATGTTTTGTTCTGATCGCCAAGTTCTTTCTTCGTTCTCGCGCGCCATCTTTCGCGCGCGTCGGTTTACGCCGCCCGCTCCACACCCTCTCTGGAAATTCTCCAAATCATTGAATTTGACGCGGATGCGCCAGCTTTTCTATAGGTTCGGTCTGCTTGGCCCGCCATCGTCGGATAGAGGCGTTGATGATTTTCGTGCCGTCGTTTGTTCGCCTCGCACGGCGCTCCGCTCATTACGCGGTGGGAGCCTGCGTCCTCCTCGTGCTAGCTTTGTCCGCCGCCGCGGTGGACGCGGAGACGCGCGCCCCGCTCACGCCATTGGAGCAGCTTGGCGCCCGCCTGTTCGTCGACACGTCGCTGTCGGAGCCGCGCGGCGTCTCCTGCGCCTCGTGCCACGATCCCGCCAAGGCGTTTTCGGGCGTGAATGGGTCGACGATTCCCGGCCTCGCGCGCGGCGCGCCGGCGGGCTCGTTCGGCGTGCGTAAGCCGCCCTCGCTCGCCTACGCCTCTTTCAGCCCGCCTTTCTCCTTCGCGGACAAAAAGGACGAGGAAACCGGCAAGATCGAAAAACAGGCGGTGGGCGGCCAGTTCCGCGACGGGCGGGCGATCGACCTCGCGGCGCAGGCCATCGGGCCCTTGCTCAATCCGATCGAGATGAACAATCCCTCCAAGGCGGCCGTCGTCGCCAAGGTGCGCGAGGGCGCGTATGCCGATCTCGCGCGCGCGGTGTTCGGGAAGGATGTTTTCGACGACCCCGACGCCGCCTTCGGCAAGCTCATGCAGGCCATCGCGGCCTATGAGGGAACGGAAATCTTCCATCCTTTCGCCTCGACCTTCGACGCGGTTTTGCGCGGTGAGGCGCGGTTTTCGCCGCTGGAAGCCAAGGGCTTCGCGCTGTTCAAGGATCCAAAGAAGGGCAATTGCCTCGCGTGTCACGTCGGCGAGCCGCGCTCGCGCGATCCCAAGGACTGGCTGTTCACCGATTTCACTTACGATACGCTCGGGGCGCCGCGAAACGCGGCGATCCCCGTCAACGCGAAGGCCGACTACTTCGATCTGGGTCTGTGCCGGCGCGAGGGGCTGGCGGATTTCGCGCCCAAGGGCTTTGATGTCGAGAGCGTCTGCGGCGCCTTCAAGGTTCCGACCTTGCGCAACGTCGAGCTGACGGCGCCTTATCTGCACAACGGCTCCTTGGCCAACTTGCGCGACGCGGTGGCCTTTTACGCCACTCGGGACACCAATCCCGAGCGCTGGTATCCGAGGGGCGCGGATAAAAGCGTAGCCAAATTCAACGATCTGCCGGAAAAATACCACGATAATGTTAATGTGAAGGAAGTCCCCTACGACCGGCGACTCGGCCAGCGGCCGCGCCTTTCGGAGCGCGACGTCGACGCGCTGGCAGCCTTTCTGCGTACCTTGACCGACAAGCAGGGCGAGTAGAGGCGCGCTTTCTCGGCTGATGACGCGGGCCTGCGTCTTTGTTACAAGCGTCCATGCGCTCATTGCTCCAGATTTTTCCAGCGCCCGCCTTGGCGGCGCGCTCGCTCGCTCGCAAACCCGGTTTCACCAGGTCTTTTTGCGCCAGGTCTTCGTCATGAGCGAGACCGCGCAAAGGGGTGGCGTCTCGGCGGCGCTCGTCACCGAGGACGAGGCCGGCATGCGGCTCGACCGCTGGTTCAAGCGGCGCTTTCCCGCGCTTACGCTGTCGCATCTCGCCAAAATCTGCCGCAAGGGCGAGGTTCGCGTCGACGGCAAGAAGGTCGAAACCTCGACACGGCTGGAGCAGGGCCAGACCATTCGAATTCCCCCGCTTAACCTCGACGCCCAAGAGGCTCCGCGGCCCGCGCGCGTGAATCCAGACGACGCCCGCGACATCGCCCAAATGACCTTGTTCGAGGATAAGGACGTGATGGTGCTCAACAAGCCTTACGGGCTCGCGGTGCAGGGCGGCTCGGGCACGACGCGGCATATCGACGGGATGCTGGCGTCGCTGGCCGAGGGCGACCGCCGTCCGGTGCTGGTGCATCGGCTCGATCGCGACACGTCCGGCGTGCTGCTGGTCGCCAAGAACCGCCGCGCCGCCGCCCGTAAAGGTCTCGCCTCCCTCGGCCGAGGTCACTGCGCAAAAGTCAACCCAGGCCAAGACGCCGCCGGATAGCGACTCCGGTC
>JBAWEN010000648.1:0-3567 GCA_049591215.1 Methylocystis sp.
GAACACGGTGCGCCCGGCGGTGAGGCTCGGCTTTGGCGTTATGACGCGCGCCGCCACCGAGGCGTCCGGCGGCAGAACCTGGTATTTGGCGGCCTCGGTCCAGAACAGCCGCTCCAACTCCTTCAGCTTGCCCGGATATTTGTCGGCGACGTTTTCGTACTGCGTCCAATCCTTGCCGAGATCATAGAGCTCATAGGGAAAGTTCGCCGGGTCCTGGCTGACGGCGCCGACGACTTTCCACGGCGGCCGCTGGACCTTGGTGCTGGCGATCCAGCCGTGGTGATAGATGGCGTGGTCGCCCATCATCTCGAAATATTGCGTGAGGTGGCGCGACGGCGCGTCGGCGTTGGCCATGTCGAAAGTGTACATCATGCTGACGCCTTCGATCGGCTTCTGCTTGATGCCGTCGACGACCTGCGGCGCCTTGATCCCCGCCGCCTCGAGCAGCGTCGGCACAATGTCGATGACGTGATGGAACTGGTTGCGGATGCCGCCCTTGTCCTTGATGATCTTCGGCCAGGAAATGGCCAGGCCCTGGCGCGTGCCGCCGAAATGCGAGGCGACCTGCTTGGTCCAGGAGAAGGGCGTGTCGAAGGCCCAGGCCCACGGCGCCGCCATGTGATTATAGGTCCGGTCCGAGCCCCAGACGTCGTAAAAATATTTGAGCTGGGCTTCAACTGGCAATTCGATGCCTTGGAGCGACGCGACCTCGTTCGGCGTGCCGATCAGCGTCCCTTCCGCGGAAGAGCCGTTGTCGCCGCTGATGTAGATGATCAGCGTGTTGTCGAGCTTGCCCATGTCCTCGACCGCCTGGATCACGCGGCCGATTTCATTGTCGTCATAGGCGAGATAGGCGGCGTAGACCTCGACCTGTTTGATGAACAGTTTCTTTTCGTTCGCCGAAAGCTCGTCCCAGTTCTTCAGCAGATTATGCGGCCAAGGCGTCATTTTCGCGTCTTGCGGAATAACGCCGAGCTTCTTCTGGTTCTCGAAGATCTGGTCGCGCAGCGCGTTCCAGCCCTTGTCGAATAGATGCATGTCGCCGATCTTCTTGATCCACTCCGGCGTCGCGTGATGCGGCGCATGCGTCGCGCCCGGCACGTAATAGAGGAAGAACGGCTGCTCGGGGTCGAGCGCGTCTATGCGCTTCATGTAGGAGATCGCCTCGTCGGCCTGGGCGGTGATCAGATTCCAGCCGGGCTTGCCGACATAAGGGTAAATCGCCGTCGTATTGCGGAACAGGTTCGGCTGCCACTGGTTGGTGTCGCCGCCGATGAAGCCGTAGAAATACTCAAAGCCCATGCCGATCGGCCATTGATCGAACGGCCCATCCTGACTCGCCTGGAATTCCGGCGTGTTGTGGTCCTTGCCGAACCAGGACGTGCGATAGCCGTTGTCCTTCAAAACGCGCCCGATGGTGGCGTTGTCGCGGGTGATGATCGAGTCATAGCCGGGAAAGCCGGTCGCCTGCTCGGCGACGACGCCGAAACCAACGGAGTGGTGATTGCGGCCTGTGATCAACGCCGCGCGGGTCGGCGAGCATAGCGCCGTCGAATGGAAATTGGTGTAACGAAGACCGTCGCTGGCGATCCTGTCGAGATTTGGCGTCGGGATGACGCCGCCAAAAGTGGACGGCGCGCCAAAACCCGTGTCGTCGGTCATGATGAGTAGAATGTTGGGCGCGCCATTCGGCGGGACGATGCGCGCCGGCCAAAAAGGCTTCGATTGCGCGGCGTTGCGCTCGATCTTGCCTTCGAATTTTTGCGGAGCGGGCGGAAGCTGTTCGCCGCTCAGCGTTGTCGTCGCGCTGGGCGAACCCGGCGCGCCGCCCGCCTGCTGAGCGGCCGCCGGTTCTGGTGGACTTGCCGCGAGGAGGGCGGCGAATATCCCCCAAACAAAAACAGCGGAGCGAACGAAGCCCATGACGATCTCCAATTCCAACGAAAATCAAGCGAGCAAGTTAGCGTCAAGTCCCGGCCACTCTAGCTAACGTCGCCTCGAGAGGCTAGGCTCCGACGGCTAATTCGGCGGGAGCGCCAATGTGTCGCGGGGTCTGGTTGTCTCGCGCTATTGGCGTGGCTTCGCGCTACGCGCCCCCGGTTGGCGCCGGTCTCAAATCTTGTGGAACAAACAAGCGGGCGCCTCTAACGCCGCGCAAAAAATTGCTCTATGAGATTTTCCATGAAGAGCTTTCGCAATCGCCGCCAGGTCGGCCATTCCGCCGCCGAAATGTTCGCGCTCGTTTCCGACGTCGAATCCTATCCCAAATTCGTGCCATTGTGCGAGGGGATGCGCGTGCGCCGCCGCGCGCCGATGGGCGAGGGGATCGAGGTCATCGTCGCGGAAATGCAGGTGGGTTTTCGCGCGATCTGCGAACGCTACGCGAGCCGCGTCACCTGCAACGCGCACAAGCTCGAAATACTCGTCGAATATATAGATGGTCCCTTCAAGAAACTCGAAAATCGCTGGGCGTTCCGGGACGAACCGCCGGGGCCGTCGGGCGAGGCGCGCTCGGTCGTCGAGTTCTTCATCGCCTATGAGTTCAAGAGCGCCGCGCTCGGCCTGCTGATGGGCGCGATGTTCGACGCCGCCTTCCACAAATACAGCGACGCCTTTGTCAAGCGCGCGGACCAAGTCTACGGACGACGTTGAGCGGACTCTATAAGCATTTCCAAGGCTTGAGCCACGGCCGCGGCGCGGATCTCATCGCGCGACAGCGGGCCGAAGCGACGCTCGACATGCCGCGCGCCATCCGGCCCCGCGCAGGCGAAATGCACCAGGCCGACCGGCTTTTCGACCGAGCCGCCGTCGGGTCCGGCGATTCCGGTGATGGAAACGGCGAGCGTCGCGCGCGAAAATTTTAGCGCGCCTTCGGCCATCTCGATGGCCGTCTCGCGGCTGACGGCGCCGCGGGCGTCGAGCGTCTCGGTCCGCACGCCCAGCATCTCAACTTTTGCCGCATTGGAATAGGTGACGAAGCCGCGATCGAAAATTTCCGAGGCGCCGGGGAGGTCGGTGATGGCGCCGGCGACGAGCCCCCCGGTGCAGGACTCGGCTGTCGCGATCATGTGCGCGCCCTTGCGCGCCAGATCCAACAATTCGCGCGCCAATGCGCGTTTATGCGCGTCGCGCATGAGCCTATCCCGGCAGTCGGACGGTCGCGAGGGCCAGCGCCGCCATCCCCTCCTGCCGCCCGGTGAACCCAAGCCGCTCCGAGGTTGTCGCCTTGACGGCGACGCGGTCGATGTCGACGCCCATGATCTCGGCGAGACTGGCGCGGACGCGATCGCGATGCGGCCCGATTTTGGGAGCTTCGCAAACGATTGTGGCGTCGATATGGGCGATCATTCCGCCGCGCCCGCGCACGAGGTCGGCCGCATGGGCCAGAAAAATCGAGGACTTAGCGCCTTTCCATTGAGGATCGGAGGGTGGGAAATGCGAGCCGATGTCGCCTTCCGCGATGGCCCCGAGAATGGCGTCGGTGACGGCATGAGCGAGCACGTCGGCGTCGGAGTGGCCGGCGAGCCCGTGATCATGGGGAATCGAGACGCCGCCGAGCCAGACATG
>JBAWEN010000649.1:0-10164 GCA_049591215.1 Methylocystis sp.
CATCAAGGACAATCCGCTGCGCGATCACGTCGCGGCCATCTCCTGCGGCATTTTCAACGGCAAGCCGGTGCTCGATCTCGATTACGCCGAGGACTCCACGGCGCAGACCGACGCCAATTTCGTCATCACCGGCGCCGGCGGCCTAGTCGAAATCCAGGCGACGGCCGAAGTCGCGGTGTTTTCGCCGCAAGAGCTGCAATCGCTGCTTGGCTTGGCGCAAAAGGGCGTTTCCGATCTCGTCGCCTTGCAGAAGGCCGCGTTGGCGTGAGCGCGCGCAAGATCGAGGGCCGGCTCGTCATCGCCTCGCACAACCCCGGCAAGCTGTGGGAGCTGCGGCAACTGCTCGGCCCGCATGGCGTCGACGCGGTGAGCGCCGGGGAACTCGGCCTGCCCGAGCCCGAGGAGACCGAGACGACGTTTCGCGGCAATGCGCTGCTGAAGGCGCGGGCGGCGGTAGAGGCATCGGGACTCCCCGCCTTCGCCGACGATTCCGGGCTTTGCATCGACGCGCTGGACAACGCGCCCGGCGTCTATTCGGCGCGCTGGGGCGGCGAAAACAGAGATTTCAGCGCGGCGATCGAACGCGTCGAGCGCGAACTCAACGAGCGCGGCGCGAAGCCGCCATTCACCGCGCATTTCATCTGCGCTCTCGCGATCGTCTGGCCCGACGGCCATGCGGAAGAATTCGAGGGCCGCGTCGACGGCGTGCTCGTCTTTCCAAAGCGCGGCGACAAGGGCTTTGGCTACGACCCGATCTTCCTGCCCGACGGGCTGGACAAAACCTTCGGCGAGATGATGTCGGCGGAAAAACACGCGCTGCCCGGCGACGGATCGATCGCGCTGTCGCATCGGGCGCGGGCGTTTCAGGCGCTGGCGCGGGCTTCACTGGGGCCGCGGCCAAGCTAGCGCCTGTTGTTCCGAGCCTTGTCGGAACATTATATTTGCGTTGTAAAACCATTAACGCCGCGCTGGTTGGCGTGACCTTTCCGGCGCGCCATGCGATAAAGACTCATGGTCACGACGATTCGTACCGCATTCGATCCAGGCTTCGGCGTCTATGTTCATTGGCCGTTCTGCCTGTCGAAATGCCCATACTGCGATTTCAACAGCCACGTGCGCCGTGGCGATGTCGACGAGGATCGCTTCGTCGAAGCCTTTCGTGCGGAAATCGCCCATCGCGCCGCCCTGACGCCGGGCCGGGTGGTCAACACCGTGTTTTTCGGCGGCGGCACGCCGTCGCTTATGTTGCCCTCCACCGTCGCGGCGATACTCGAAGCGATCGCCAAACATTGGAGCCTCGCTCCGGATGTCGAGATTTCGCTGGAGGCCAATCCCACCAGCGTCGAAGCTTCGCGCTTTCGCGGCTTCAAGAGCGCGGGCGTCAATCGGGTTTCGCTCGGGATCCAGGCGCTGAACGACATCGACCTGAAGAACCTCGGCCGCCAGCATTCGGTCGCCGAGGCGCTGGCCGCGCTGAACGTGGCCAATTCGGTGTTTTCCCGCACGTCGTTCGATCTCATCTACGCCCGTCCCGGCCAGACGCCGGCGAGTTGGCGCAAGGAGCTCGACTTGGCGCTCGCCTATGCGCCCGAGCATGTTTCCTTGTATCAGCTCACGATCGAGCCGGACACGATGTTCGAGCGCATGTTCAACGCCGGCAAGCTGGTCGTGCCGGACATGGACACGCAGCGGACGCTGTGGGACGTGACGCAAGAGGCGACCGCGCGCGTGGGCATGCCGGCCTATGAAGTCTCGAATCACGCCCGCCCGGGCGGCGAATGCCGGCATAATCTCGTCTACTGGCGCCATGGCGAATATGCCGGCGTCGGCCCCGGCGCGCATGGACGGTTGAACACGCCACGCGGACGCCGCGCGCAAGCGGCGGAGCGCCACCCGGAGATGTGGCTGACCTGCGTCGAGACCGAGGGGCACGGCCTGATCGAGGACGAACTGCTCAACGCCGAGCAGCAGGGCGACGAGTTCCTGCTAATGGGGCTGCGCCTGCGCGAGGGGATCGACCCCCAGCGCTATTTCCTGCTCACCGGTAAAAAGCTCGCGCCGTCAAGAATCTCCGATCTGATCGGCGACGGCCTCGTGGAATATACGAGGGACAACCGTTTGCGCGTGAGTTCCGAGGGTTTTCCGGTGCTGGACGCGGTCGTCGCCGATCTCGCCGCCTAAAGCCCGTTTGGGCCATTGCCTTTGCCGACGCCATTGCCTACATAGAGATGTCTTCTTGGCGCGGGGTGGAGCAGCCCGGTAGCTCGTCAGGCTCATAACCTGAAGGTCGTCAGTTCAAATCTGGCCCCCGCAACCAAGACCCGGCGATCAAGCCCAAACTCCTCCGTTTTATCGAAGCCGTCATCGGCGCCGAAATAGCGACGGCGGGCCGGAAGATTTCAATCGCGATCCGATCCGGGCTTCGGGCCGGCCCAACCGATGCCGAACACCGCGATCGTGAACAACTTCGGGACGGGCAGAGCCGCTTATTTCGACGTCCAGCCAGGACCGCGACATTATGCCTCCTGCCGCTGGAGGCGTTCCGAAACGCATCGGGGCCCGTCGGGCTTCGACGAGAAGCGGAGCGGCCCGCGCGCCTTAGCGACGCCCGGCGGGCCGGTTCGCGCTCACTCGCCGACCACCTCCAAAAATGCCTGCGCGGCTTCCTTGCGCTCGAAGACATGGGGCGAAAGCCCGCGCTTGGTCATCGCCTCCTTCATCTTCAGCCGCGCGAAGGCGCTGGTCGCGTAGCGCGCGGTCGACGAGTAGTAATGCTCCATCATATATTGGATCATTTCCGCGTAGTCGTCATAAAGCGGTTCGGCGATCTTGGCGCCGTCGTGGTTGACGACGGAACTGACGCGCTTGCCTACCTTCTGGCACGCCTCCACCAGCGTCTTGCGCAATTCGTCCACGTCCTTCTTGGTGCGGGCGTGCCAGCCCTCGAGGTTCACGAACAGAATATTGCGCTCTGGATCGTATTGCACGCGTTCGTGCATGTTGAGGTTGAGCAGTTCCGCCAAAAGCTCCATCGGTTCGTCGATGAAGAGGCGGCGATCCATCAACTCAGGCTCGTTGATGATTGGCTTGAAGGCCATATGCGCCAAAATATCTTTCTCTATGTCGATTCCGGGCGCGACCTCGATTAGCTCCAGCCCCTTGGGCTGGAGTTGGAACACGCAACGCTCCGTCACGTAAATCACCGGTTGCTTGCGCTTTTGCGCGAATTTGCCGGAGAAGGTGACTTGCTCGACGAAGTTCAGGAATTTGCGGTTGCGCCCTTCCTTGACGATCTTGACCTTGCCGTCCTCGATCACGACGTCGAGCCCGCCATTGGTGAAGGTGCCGGCGAACACCACGCTGCGGGCGTTTTGGCTGATGTTGATGAAGCCGCCGCAACCATTGAGGCGGCCGCCGAATTTGCTTGTGTTGACATTCCCCTGCACGTCGCATTCGGCCATGCCGAGGCAGGTCATGTCGAGCCCGCCGCCGTCGTAGAAATCGAATTGCTGGTTCTGCTGGATGATGCTGTCGGCGTTGGAGGCGCCGCCAAAACTCGACCCGCTCGCCAGCACGCCGCCGATCGCGCCGGCTTCGGTGGTCAGGGTGATGTAAGGCGTGAATTTTTCTTCGTTGGCGACGGCGGCGATGCCTTCCGGGGCGCCGACGCCGAGATTGACGACGCCGTTGGGCGGCAGTTCGAAGGCGGCGCGACGGGCGATGACCTTGCGCTCGTCGAGCGGCATTTTGGCCATGCCTTCGATCGGAACGCGGATTTCGCCCGACAGCGCCGGGTTGTACATGACGCCGTAATTCATCCGGTGCAGTTCCGGCGTCTCCGCGACGACCACGCAATCGACCAGGATACCAGGGACCTCCACGTCCTTGGGCCGGATCGATCCCTGTTCGACGATGCGCTCGACCTGCGCGATGACGATGCCGCCATTGTTGCGGGCGGCCATGGCCTGGGCCAGATTGTCGAGCACGAGCGCCTCCTTCTCCATGCTGATATTGCCGGAGGGGTCGGCCGAAGTGCCGCGAATAAAGGCCACGTCGATCTTGGTGGCGATGTAGAACAGCCACTCCTCGCCCTGGATATTGTGATATTTTACAATATCTTCGGTGGTCACGTCATTGACCTTGGCGCCGCCGAAACGCGGATCGACATAAGTGTAAAGCCCAACCTTGGAGAACAGGCCCGGCTGTCCGGCGGCGCAGGCGCGGTAAAGCTGCGAAATCACGCCCTGCGGCAAATTATAGCCGAGAATCTTGTTTTCCTGGGCGGCTTGGGCGACCTTGGGCATGCGGCCGAAATTGCCCGCTATGACCCGTCCGAGCAGCCCTTCGTGATGCAGCCGTCCGGTCCCGAGCCCTTTGCTGTCGCCGGCCCCGGCGGTCATGATGAGCGTCAGGTTCTTGGGGTGGCCGGTCTCCACGAAGCGCTGTTCCAGTCCCATATGGAGAGCTTCCGGGATGCAGCTTTGGACGAAACCGCTCGTCGTTACGACATCATTGTCGCGGATGAGCGCGATCGCCTGCTCCAGCGTGGTGACCTTGTTATTCGCCATTTCGTTCAGCTTCCCCTCTTTGGCTCCACTCTTTAAGCTTCGACGCGGACGAACCCTTCGCCGCCGGCGCGCGCGGTGGATGGACCTAACAACATCCATCCAAGGCTAGAGATTGGCAACCGCTTTCGCAACAGATAAACCCGGGGGCGGAGGCCGTGGCGACGATGCTCGGTGAATGGAGACTAAGTATCGGACATTTCATGGCTCTTTTCTATCGGAGGCGACCCAATTCCGTCAAATCGCCGCGTTGTAACCGTTTTCGCCCGACGTCGATCGGGCAAGGCTTGCGACCAACCATCGGAGCTACCGTCATGACGCCGCCACGCGTTATCCTTTATATCCTCGCGCTTTGGTCGAGCCTGCTTGGGTTCGGCCTTGGGGTCAAGACGGCCCTCGCTCACGCGATCGTCGTCGTCTCGACGCCAAGCGCTCATCAGACAATGGCGCAAGCGGAACTAAACGTTGAGATTCGCTTTAATAGCCGGGTCGACGTGGGCCGCTCGCGTTTGACCTTGGTGCGGCCAGATGGCACCGACGTCATATTGCCACTGCTTGGAAGCGGAGCGTCCGAAACCCTGACGGCAAAGGCCCCGGGACTGGAAAATGGGAATTATCGCCTTTTATGGCAAACGCTTAGCATCGACGGCCATATCACTCACGGCGAAATTCCCTTCGAGGTGAAGCGGTAACTATCATGCAGCTATTTTTGGAACTGTATGGTTTTCTGAGCGTCACGTTGCGCGGCTGCATTGTCGCCGCGCAATCGCTCACGCTCGGCGGATTGGCTTTCCTGGCCCTGGCGCTCCCGGCGGGCCAAGCCTGCGAGCGTCCGTCGCGGCGCCTGTTGGTGTGGAGCGCTCGCGGGCTGTGTCTGGGCGAAATCTTGGCGGCCTTGTCATTGATGGTCATGCTCCGCGGCACGCTTGATCTTCCAATCGGACAGTTGCTCGGCGCCGATGCGGTGATCGTCGATCTGGTCGTGGCTGGCCTCGCCGGCGGAATCGCCTTTTTCGCGCGCGGACGCGCGTCCATGCGCGTTTGCGCGTTGCTGTGCGCTGTCATGCTCGCCGTCCAGGTGGGGGCGACCCACGCCGCCAGCCGTCCCGATCGCGCGGCGACGCTCTATGTGGCGGAGTTCGCCCATATGCTCGGCGTCGGCGCCTGGATCGGCGGAATCCCATATTTTATCATAGCTTTAGCGCAAATGCGGGGCGACGGCCGGCGTCTGGTCGCCGCGCGTTTCTCGGCGATGTCGCTTGGCTCGGTCGCGATGCTGATCGGCGCCGGCGCCTATATGGCGGTCGACTATGTGGGCGAGCCCGCGGCGCTCTATGGAACCTCCTATGGCGTCATGCTTTGCGCCAAGATCGCGCTGCTGGGCGGCTTGCTGCTTCTGGGCGGCCTGAATTTCCTCGCCGTGCGCCGCCTGCGATCCGATCCCTCGACGCTGCTGCCGCGAACGCGCCGCCTCGCGGAAGTCGAGATCGGCGTTGGCTTGACCGCGATTTTTTGCGCGGCCTCGCTGACGTCGTTGCCGCCCGCGCGCGATCTTGCCGACGACCGCGCGACGCTCGCCGAGATCGTCCAGCGCGTCGAACCGAGCTGGCCGGTGCGGCTGGAAAGCCCTGATCATGCGAGCCTTTCGACCTCGCTGCCCGCCTCCGCCGCGCCGCGAGGTCCGCGCGCCTTCGCGGCGGGCGAGGAAGCCGCGCCGCCACGCAACGCCGCGGACATCGCTTGGTCGGAATATAACCACCATTGGGCAGGGCTGTTCGTGTTGCTGATGGGCGCGCTGGCGCTCGCGGAACACATCCCGCTCCTCGCGCCGGTCGCCCGGCACTGGCCGCTGACTTTTCTGGGGCTTGCCGTATTTTTATTTTTGCGCGCCGACGAGACCGTATGGCCATTGGGAAATCTCGGGCTGATCGAAAGCCTGAGCGATCCCGAAATCGTGCAGCATCGTTTGTTTATTTCGTTGATTATTCTGTTCGGCCTGTTCGAGTGGCGCGTGCGGTTGGGCCGACTAAACAACGCTTTTGCTCCTTACGTCTTTCCGCTGACGACCGCCATCGCGGCGGCCTTCCTGCTCACCCATTCGCATGCGCTGTCCAATCCGAAGGAAGAGTTGCTGATCGAGGTCAGCCATACCCCGCTGGCTCTCATTGGCGTGGCGGCGGGCTGGTCGCGCTGGTTGGAATTGCGCCTGGACGATGGCCCCGCGCGCCGCGTCGCAAGCTTCGTCTGGCCCGGGGCTTTTGTCCTGGCGGGGCTGATGCTGCTGTTTTATCGGGAAGCCTAGCTGCGTCGTTCATGGGATTTCGCCTAGGAATCCGGTCGGACGAATTGTCCGCCAGCGCGATTTCTCGTCCATTTCTTGGAGCGGGTTCAAACTAATACCAACCCGCGCTGATGGCGACTCACAGGGGATTCCCGAATCGGGCATTGTCTGATTCTTTCAGGCGAACCACGGGAGGTTCGTCATGGGAGCCGCGATCGGACTGCGGAAGGATTTTTCGGCCGAGGCGGGCGCGACGTACGAAGGACGGGCCGCAGGCCCGAAGGCTCCTCGCCCTTGCGGCGATCTATGACGGGGCTACACGTAGCGAGGCTGCGAAGATCGGCGGCGTGACGCTTCAGATCGTTCGCGACTGGGTTCTTCGTTTCAACGCCGACGGCCCGAATGGCCTTGTCGATCGCAAGGCGCCGGGACAGCCGCCGCTTTTGAAGGACGAACATCGCGCCGCGCTGGCGCGCATGGTCGAGGACGGCCCAACGCCGGCGATCCATGGCGTCGTGCGCTGGCGGATCGTCGATCTCTGCCAATGGCTGTTCGAGGAGTTCCGCATATCCGTGTCCGAAACGACCATGAGCCGCGAGCTGCGCGCCATGGGCTATCGCAAGCTCTCCGCGCGGCCGCGCCATCATGCGCAGCGCGACGGCGCGATCGACGAGTTCAAAAAAATTTCCCCGCACGCTTGGAAGAAATCGCGCGGGAAAAGGGCGTCGACGCGCGCGACATAGAAATCTGGTTCGCCGACGAGGCGCGCGTTGGCCAGAAGAACAAGCTCACCAGGCGCTGGGCGAAGCGCGGCTCTCGGCCGTCCGCGCCCAAGGATCAGCGCACCGCCTCTACCTATATTTTCGGCGCGATTTCGCCCGAGGACGGCAAGGGCACGGCTCTCGTGCTGCCCAAATGCGACACCTATGCGATGAACCTGCATCTGGCTGAAATCGCCAAAAACGTCGCCCCCGGCGCGCACGCCGTGCTGCTGCTCGATCAGGCCGGCTGGCATATGACCGACAAGCTCGACATTCCCGCCAACATCACCATCGTGCCCCTGCCGCCCAAATGCCCGGAACTCAATCCAACCGAGAATGTCTGGCAATTCCTGCGCGAAAACTGGCTCTCCAACCGCGTGTTTAAATCCTATGACGACATCGTCGACCATTGCTGCGACGCATGGAACAATCTCGTCGAACAACCTTGGCGCATCATGTCCATCGGGCTGCGCGATTGGGCCCATCGGTTCTGATCAGCGCGGGTTGGTATAAGTGCTGTTCTCAGGCCACGTCTTTGAGCGCGGCGGGGGTGGCATCGGACCAGGGGAGAAAGTTGGAGGCGTTCGACCGTCTCCTCGGACGCGGCCAGTTCGCTCTCCACGCGAAGGCGCGCGGCGAGTTCGTTCTCGGCGCGCCGATGTTCGCGATCGGCGCGGACGCCTTCAGCCTCGAGCATGGCGCGCCGAGCTTCGAACAACGCGCGCGGATCGGGAGGAAGCTCTGCAAGTCAGGCGGAATCGAAGCTCGGCGTCATGCGGAGAATCTATCTCATGCGACGCGCCGAATGAAGCCAATCCGGCGGACTGAGTCAGTTCGCCGCGGCCGGAGCGGCCGTGATCCGTTCACCGACACGCTTCCAGTTCAGTCCGTCGACGCTTGTAGACCGGCACGAGTCCGCTTCCGTCCCGCGGCAGAATCTTCAAGCGATCCATTCGCTTCGAACGGAACACGACCCTCTCCAGCCGCGGCGCGACTTTGCCAATGACGATCTCGATCTTCGCGGCGGCCTCGCTTCAAGTGGCGGCTTCATTGAGCTCGATCTCCACGAACTCGGCGGGATCATCGGCCACGAGCGCGCCACGCGGCGCCACTCCGTCAGTTGCCGAGCGCATAACCCGTATTCGCGCGCCACATCGGCCACGCGATCTCCCGTCGCCAGGCTTTCCCGAACGATCCGCCCCTTGCGCTCCGTCGGCCACAGCCGATTGCCCGAACGTGAACGACGAACGCCGATCCGCCCGACAAATCTGGAACCATCCGTCGCATCGTCCTTCACGCTCTCGTCCATCTTCGAATGCTTCCAGGATCACATCCGACCCGCGGAAGAATCTCAGATCTGGGAATCCCAATGAACCCCGAAATCGAATGGGACAAGCACGGCGCTTACATTACAATGGCTGGGTTCAGAACATCGCTTACTGTAAAACGGCCGGCGCTGGGGCGTCGGGGCCATTCACGCGGTGCTGGACCCCAACGACCTATGTCGGACGGCGTCGCTTTGGGAAACCCGAGGCGGAGTTCACGGAGATGGCTGTCTCGCCGATCCTTGGCGCGTCGGAGTTCGAGGCTGTTCGGGCTTCGCTCAAGATCCGCGCCTCGAGTCCCTACGCTCGATCCTGCCGCCGTCCGGCGGAGCAGGCCGAGCGCCGCGCCGCGCATGTCGAGGCGCAGGCGAAGCTAAACGGCTTTACGACGCTTTCGAACCCGGCGCGGCGCTTTGCTTCGCGCCCACGTCTCCGCGGAACGCGGCCGAATTCGCAAACGGGCTTTATCCGGAATTGGCGCGCCCAAGGGGATTCGAACCCCTGTTTTCGCCGTGAAAGGGCGACGTCCTAGGCCTCTAGACGATGGGCGCAAAATGTCGCCGACAGCGTCGACGAAGCTGGGTGATCTATAGAGGCGTCAAGCGCCGCTGACAAGAGCTTGGACCTCATTCTTTCGCGGGGATCAGCGAGCAGGTCTCATGAATCCGAGCATAGGCGTAATTACATTTCCTTCCCGACCTCGGTGAGGATTGTCGCCCGAATTAAAAGCTGGAATGGCGAAGCCCCACGCCGCGTTTCCGCATAGTCATCTAGCGGCGCCTGAGGGCAAGAAGTCTCTGCCTAATCTAGACTGACAGTTCGGCGCTTCGAAAGGATTCGAGCCACGCCCTTCGGCAAGTATGATTTGGTTGCGGGGGCCAGATTTGAACTGACGACCTTCAGGTTATGAGCCTGACGAGCTACCGGGCTGCTCCACCCCGCGTCAGTGACGCTTTTACGCTCAGCAAAGCGACCCAACGAAATCTGCTGGAAGCCGCGCCGATGACTCGAATTTGGGTGCGATCGAAGAAGAGGCATTGTTGTGCATTGCAGGCCTGGCGACGACCTACTCTCCCAGGTCTTGAGACATAGTACCATTGGCGCGGAAGCGATTGACGGCCGAGTTCGGGATGGGATCGGGTCTGATCGCTCCGCAAAAGCCACCAGGCCGGCGAAAGGCAGAGAAAAAGCAAACTGAGGAAGCGGAAGCCACAGACAAGTCTGAAAAGGCT
>JBAWEN010000650.1:0-1607 GCA_049591215.1 Methylocystis sp.
GCTCAGGGACCCGAGAGCCAGGGGTTCGACGAGTGGGTAGTTCTGGAGCGTGCCGGCCGACGGGCGTCGGTGCCGTTCGGCGCGCTGGTTTATGAGCCAAGGAACAACATCTGGGTTCAGCCGAACGATACGATCTACCTCTACCGTGAACCCCAGACCTTTGTTGTTTTTGGCGCCTCCGGACGGCAAGCGACCTCCGGAAACGGAATTCCCCCGCCGAGTCAGATTGCGTTTGACGCTTGGCGAATCTCATTGGCCGAGGCGGTCGCCAAGGCCGGGGGTCTCAGCGATGATCGGGCCGATCCGGCCGCCGTATTCCTCTATAGGGGCGAAACTCGTCGAGTCGCGGAATCGATGGGCGTTGATGTTTCAAAGTTTAACGGGCCGCTCATCCCCGTAATCTATCTTATCGATTTCCGCGATCCAGCCGGCTATTTCATGGCCACGAAATTCGCGATGCGAAACAAGGATGTCATTTATGTTTCGAACGCTTTCGCGGTCGAAAGCACAAAGGCCATGACCTACTTCAGAACGATCGTTGGGACCGTCAACGATCCGGTCGCCACGGCGACCACTGCCGCCACATTGCGAAATCTCGTTAGCGCGGCCAGCACAACGGGCGTTGCGGTCGCCGTGCCGTAATGATCCATCCCATTGGGGAATGAGAATAGCCTGGATGAATCGGGTTGAGTTGCGGCGGCCGATCAAGGACGAGTTGATCGAAGCGGCGCCGCGATCGTGGCGGCCGGAGAAGGCGTGGCGTTGATCGTCGAACCCGCCGTGGAGTTACCGCGCAAGGAGCGGTGAGAAAATCGAAGCCTGTCGGCGCCAGGCCGGGGCATGAGCGTCGTTCCCCCAAGCACCGCGAAACACCAAACGCCGGTCGTGTCGACGACGAAGGCGGCATGGATGAAGTCGGCCCAAATGGCGACATAGGTGAAATCAAAGCGGCGTTCACCCGCGCGGCGGTGGTGGTGCGCGAAGCCATGGACGGCGGGCGCCCGAAGGTGTGGGTGTCCAATCGCTACAGCGCCCAGCAAAATCATGCCGAGGCCCAGCAGACGCGCCTCGCCCGCGATGTCGCCTACGGCATGGAGACTTCCGAAGACGACGTGGTGTTGCGGCTGAAACTATGGTTCGACGCCGTCTTCGCCTTCGCCAAGCGCATGACGGACTTCACGCAATCGATTATGCGGACCAAGCGGCGGGCGCTGGAGCGCCGAATCGACGACATTCCGAAAACATCGACGAAGTGTCCGATCGCGCGAGAACTCCTCGCCAAGATCGCGCGCGGCCGCGATCAACTGCTGACCTTTTGCGACTTTCCCGGCGAGGTCGCACCGACCAACAACGGTAGCGAACGCGCGCCGCGGCCTGCCGCGATCCAGCGCAAGGTGACGAACGGCTTCCGCGCCAAATGGGCGGCGGATCACCACACCGCCGTGCGCACCACGCTCGACACCGGGCGCCTCGGCGGCGGCGAGCCCTTCCAGACGATCCTCAAGACGATCACGCTCTGACGCCAAGACCGCGAGCGGAGCCGTGCGCTCCACTCGCGCCCTACAAATAGCCAAGTTCACGCCACCACTGGGTAGTTACCTTTTGAC
>JBAWEN010000651.1:0-1623 GCA_049591215.1 Methylocystis sp.
GCTCGCGGTCGCCGCCGCGACGACAAGCCACTAGACATCGGCGCGGTTCTTTGTTCTATGCCGTCTCGTCATTCCGAACGAGGTTCGCCCAGGGGCGCTTCCGCCAAAATTGGCTTACGCGACAAGATTGGCTTAACGCGACTTGGGGGACTCTAACGCCGCATCGCTCGCGCACGAACCACTGACCTTAAAACATGTCTTGCGCGGTTTCCATTGCGATTTCCCGAGGCGCCCGACGCGCAGACGACGAAAGGAACGAAAACTCCATGGCCGCCAAAGCTATTCTGCATATGTTGAGCACGTTGAAGCACATGAGTCCCTTCGACGTAAACATGGCGGTCGACGCCGGCTATGACGTCACGATCCCCTACACCAACGTCACGATCGACGAGGTGTCGGCGCTGGTGCAGGACGCCATGTTCTCGCGCGCTCCCTCCGCCGCGTTGCGCACGGGCATATTTTTCGCCGGCCGCGACGCCGTGCTCGCCCTTGACATGATGGAGACCGCCAAGAAGGCGCTGCTCAAGCCCTTCGAAGTGTCGCTGTTCGCCGATCCCTATGGCTCCTTCACCACCGCTGGCGCGATGGTGGCTTGCGTCGAAAAGCTGCTGCGCGAGAAAAAGCAGCGCGAGTTGAAAGGCTCCCGCATCGTGATTTACGGCGCGACCGGCGTCGTGGGCTACTCCGCCGGCGTGATCGCGGCGCTCGAGGGCGCGGATGTGACGATGGTCGGATACAGCGGCCTCGCGCGCGTGCAAAAACTGACCGATGAGATCGAGCAGCGCTTTGGCGTGAAAGTGAAAGCCGCCGACGGCAGCACGCCGGAGCAGGTTCGCGCGCTGCTGATCGACCATGAGATCGCGCTGTGCGCGGCGCGCGCTGGCGTGCAGGTGCTCTCCAAGGACGATCTGGCCGCCGCCAAGAATCTGCTGATCGCCGCCGACGTGAACGCGGTGCCGCCGCTCGGCGTCGAGGGTTGCGGCCTGCACGACAATGGCGTCGTGATTTCGCCCAGTGGGGCGCTGGGCATCGGCGCTTTGGCCATCGGCAACGTGAAATACGGCACGCAGTCGGGACTGTTCAAACAGATGACGGACTCCAGCAAGCCGCTGTGCCTCGATTTCCGGGACGCCTTCGCGCTCGCCCGCACGCTCGTCTAAACACCCCATTCGCGCCGCGAGAATAGTCTCGCGGCGGGTTCAGCGGCCGGCGTACGAAGCGCCGGCCCCAAGGTTTCTCGAAAGGAAACGCACATGGCTTTGATCAACAAGCTTCTGGTCGGCGAGTCGCTGGTCGGCGAAGGCAATGAAGTCGCTCATATCGATCTGATCATCGGACCGCGCGGTTCGGCCGCCGAGCTGGCTTTCGCCAATGCTCTGGTCAACAACAAGGACGGCTTCACCACCCTCCTCGCGGTCGTCGCCCCGAACCTGCTGACCAAGCCGAACACGATCCTGTTCAACAAGGTCACGATCAAGGGCGCCAAGCAGGCCGTTCAGATGTTCGGCCCGGCGCAGGCCGGCGTCGCCAAGGCGGTCGCCGACTCGGTGGCCGAGGGCATCATCCCGGTCAGCGAAGCCGATGACCTGTTCATCTGCGTCGGCGTGTTCATTCATTGGGACG
>JBAWEN010000652.1:0-2035 GCA_049591215.1 Methylocystis sp.
CATGTCGTCGTGACCTCGGGGCCGACGCATGAGCCGATCGACCCGGTTCGCTTCATCGCCAATCGCTCCTCGGGCAAGCAGGGACACGCCATCGCCGCCGCCGCCAGGATGGCCGGGGCGCGCGTGACGCTGGTCAGCGGCCCGGTGACTATTCCCGACCCTCCCGGCGTCGAAACGCGTCACGTCGAAACGGCTCGCGAGATGCTCGCGGCGGTCGAGGCGGCGCTGCCGGCCGACATATTCATCGGCGCCGCGGCGGTCGCCGATTGGCGCGTCGAGGCCGCGCCCGACAAGATCAAGAAACAACAGGAGGGCGGAGCGCCGGCGCTGACCCTCGTCGAAAATCCGGATATTCTCGCGAGCGTCGCGGCGCGGGGGGCGGGGCGACCCGCGCTGGTGGTGGGTTTCGCCGCCGAAACACGCGATTTGTTGCCGCACGCCAGGGAAAAACTCGCGCGCAAGGGTTGCGATCTTATCGTCGCCAATGATGTTTCCGCCGGGGTGTTTGGCGCCGACGAAAACCAAGTGCATATCGTCTCGGCGAACGGCGTCGAAAGCTGGCCGCGCCTCGGCAAGGAGGCCGTGGCCGCCCGGCTGGTGCAATTTCTCGGACGAAAGCTGGATAGTGGAAAGTCGTCCCCATGAAAATCACGATTTCGCGTCTGCCCCACGGCGAGGGCCTGGAACTGCCTTTTTACGCCAGCGCCGGCGCCGCCGGCCTCGATCTTTGCGCCGCGTTGGCGCCGGGACGAAAACTCGTGCTCGAGCCCGGCGCCCGTGATCTCGTGCCGACTGGCTTCGCCATCCATTTACCCCCTGGTTTCGAGGCCCAGATCAGGCCGCGCTCGGGGCTCGCCTTGCGGCACGGCGTTACGATCCTCAATGCTCCCGGCACCATCGACAGCGATTATCGCGGCGAACTGCATGCGCTGTTGATCAACCTTGGCCGGCATCCGTTCGAGATCGTTCGCGGCATGCGGATCGCGCAGCTTGTCGTCGCGCCGGTGGCGCGGGCGCATCTGGAGGAAACGCAAGAGGTGCTGGAAGGCACGGAGCGAGGCGACGGCGGTTTCGGCTCCACCGGCGTGCTGGGAGACTGGCGGGAATGATGCTGCTGCCGCGCGCCGCGCGTTTCGCCTTGCTCGCGGTTCTCGACGTGGCCCTGCATGCGCGGGCGCGACCGGTGTCTTCGAAAGAGCTGGCGGCGCGTCACGATTTTCCGCCGCGGCGGCTGGAAGGATTATTGCAGGCGCTGGTGCGCGCGGGAATACTGAGGAGCCTGCGCGGCCCCTCCGGCGGTTACGAACTGGCGCGCGAGCGCCGCCGTTTGACCGCCGCCGAAATCGTTCGCGTCGCGCTACGCGCCGAAAGCGACGATGAAGAGGGATGCGCGCGCGGGAGCGATGCATCGCTCGAAGCGGCGTTGACGCCGGTTCTGGAGCAAATCGAGGCCTGTGTTTTCGAACGGTTGGAGACAATATCGCTCGACGATCTGCACGCCAGCGCGCTCGCGCGCGGGTTCGGCGAAAGACAGGACGCGGGCGGCGATTTCGACATATAAAGACGCCATGGGCGAAGGATGCTCGCCCAGTCCGGAAGATGCGAGGAGATGCGCGCGTGAGCTATGAGACGATAGAGATCGAAAGGCACGGCGAAGCGGGGCTTGTTCGTCTGCATCGGCCGGATGCGCTCAATGCGCTCAACGCGAAGCTGATCGGCGAACTCGACGACGCGCTTCAGGCGTTCGAGGCGGACGAAGCAATCGGCTGTATCGTGCTGACCGGCTCGGAAAAAGCCTTCGCTGCGGGCGCCGACATCAAGGAAATGCGCGAAAAGGAGTTCGCCGACGCGTTTTTGGGCGACTTTCTGGCGCGCTGGGACGCGGTGGCGCGCGTTCGCAAGCCGATCGTCGCGGCGGTAAGCGGCTTCGCGCTTGGCGGCGGCTGTGAACTGGCGATGATGTGCGATTTCATTCTGGCCTCGGACAATGCGCAATTCGGTCAGCCCGAGATCAAGCTTGGCGTCATTCCCGGCG
>JBAWEN010000653.1:0-4132 GCA_049591215.1 Methylocystis sp.
GCTGAACCGCCGGGCGACGACGAATGTCCAGCGAGAAACCGAATCCGATACTCCGATATTTTGTCTTGCGATTGAAGCGAGCCGCGATGGCGGCCAATTTTGACTATGAGGAAAAGGACCGCGCGCCAGCGAAATTGGAATTGCAAAGGGACAAAGATGTCCTGCGAGAATTACGACCTTCCGGAGCGATTTTTACTCGACCATCAATGGGCGAAGCGTGGTTGGAGCTTCGCTCCGCCGCGACTTGGTTGAATCCTTCCCGTGAACCTTCATCCGACCCTTGCTAACGCAAGGGCCGCCTTTTCCCACAAGTGGGAGAAGGACAGAGCCGCCGATTGATTCGATGATCCACTCGCAAAACCTCGCGCACATGTCTCCCGCCGAGCGCGCGGCCTTCGTCGCCGCGCTCACGCCGCGGGAGGCCGCGGAGCTGCCTTTTCTGTGGGAGTTTTGGGCGCGCCCGGCGCAGCTTTTGCCCGATGGCGATTGGGTCTATTGGCTGCCGCTCGGCGGGCGCGGCTGCGGCAAGACGCGCACCGGCGCCGAGGCTGTGCGGCGATGGGCGAAGACCAACGCCTACGTCAACATCATCGGCGCCGCCGCCGACGATGTGCGCGACGTGATGGTCGAGGGCGAGTCCGGCCTCATCAATATTTGTCCGCCGGACGAGCGGCCGAAATTCGTCGCCGCGCGCAATTGCCTGGACTGGCCGAACGGCGCGCGCACGCTGCTGTTTTCGGCCGAGGCGCCGGAGCGTTTGCGCGGCAAGCAGCACTGCAAGCTATGGGCCGACGAACTCGCGGCCTGGCGCTACCCGGAAGCCTGGGATCAGGCGGTGTTCGGCCTGCGCCTTGGCGACAAGCCGCAAGCCGTCATCACGACGACGCCGCGCCCGACCAGGCTCATTCGCGAATTGCTGGCCAATCCGCTGACGCATGCGACGCGCGCGACGACTTACGACAATCTCGCCAATCTGCCGCAAAGTTTCATCGACAGGATTTTGCGCGCCTATGAGGGCACGCGGCTCGGGCGCCAGGAGCTCGACGCCGAACTGCTGCTCGACACGCCCGGCGCGCTGTGGACGCGCGCCACGATCGAGGCCGCCTATCTCGCCAAGCCCCCGGCGCTGACCCGCGTCGTCGTCGCGATCGATCCGCCGGCAAGCTCCACCGAGCGCGCCGACGAATGCGGCGTCATCGTCGCGGGCCTGAGCGAAAACGGCGAACCCTGCGTGCTGGCGGACCTGTCGTCGCAGGGCGACACGCCGCTGCGCTGGGCGAGCCGCGCGGTCCAGGCGGCGCGCGATTTCGAGGCCGACGCCATCGTCGCCGAAGTCAACAACGGCGGCGACATGGTGGAGACGGTGATCCGCCAGATCGACGCCAACGTGCGCGTGAAATCCGTGCGCGCCAGCCGCGGCAAGTTTTTACGCGCCGAGCCGGTGGCGGCTTTGTATGAGCAGGGTCGCGCGAAACATGTCGGCGTGTTCGCGAAGTTAGAGGACCAGATGTGCCTGATGACGCCGGAGTTCGACCGCCGCGCGGCGGGGTTTTCGCCCGATAGAGTCGACGCGCTGGTGTGGGCCGTGACGGAACTGTGTTTTGGGCAAAACGACGGCGCGGCGATTATTGATTTTTATCGGAGGTTGGCGAAGGAGGGGAAGTAGGGGCGGCTCTTCCTTCTCCCGTTTACGGGAGAAGGTATCATGCGGAGCATGACGGATGGGCCGCCGGGGCTTTGTGTTCTATGTTTGTTATTGACGCGCGTGGATAGTGTTACAACTGGCTATGGAGAAAGAAATGGCTAAATATTTAAATCTTTCTGTATCTTTGCGAAGTGTTTAAGTTGGGCTTCCGTTCCCTCGATTTTTTCCCCCGTTGCTATATAATGACATATTATTGCACACTTACAAATAAATGCCATTCTTATCGTTTTTGGTTCTTTGTCTTTTATATCATCAATAAAATCAGATATTATAATACGGCATGGCTCTTGCAATACCTCTTTGTCCATCGCAAGAGGCTTTCTAGAGTGCGCGCACGCGTTTCGTATTTCGCGAATTAAATCTATTTTCTTCTTATAGTCCCCATCTATGATCCCAAGAGCGTATGCCATCTCTATTTTTTTAGAAAATGAGGCAAGCAGTCCGTCGCTCTCGAATATTTTTCTCCTCATCGCGTCGTCCTTAAAAAGTCCAGGGAGCCGTTTAAAAATTTCATATTCGAGTATATCCTCAATGCTCGTGGACGCGAGTATAATAGCGCCTCGGTCGCTCTCGTTATGGAGATCGGCTACGGAGGCGTCGATATCCGTTTCGTCGCCAACTCGCGCTCGCGCATATTTTTTGAGGTTCGCAATATATGCCGGCTGAGTCACCATCGGAAAAACCTCTTGCGGAGGAGGAAATAGCGCGACGCCGCGACGACGTGCTCCGGCGCATGATCGCCACGCCGCCGACGCCTCACAAGACTAAACCCGAACCGGCACCCGGCGCGACTCCGAAAAAGCGCGGTCGTCCTAAGAAAGAGGCGAAAGATCAGAAGTGACGAACGACCCTATTTTAACCGCGCGTTCGCCCGCGCCGCTGCAACAACTGGGACGAGTTGCCGTGCAATGTATTCGGCTTGATCCGGCGTCAGCACGAGTTGAATTCGAACTTCGTCTCTTAGAGAACCGGCGGAGAATACGGGCAGAATCACCTCTACGCTATCACCTGCGCAACGGCTTGTTGGCTGCTGCTGGGGGATTAGTTCGAATGGCTCTTCTCCTTCGAAAATGATTGTTCCCATCACTTTTCCTTTCCATGCTTTTTGCGCCAGCGCAGGAAAGCCCGCGCCTTCTGCTTAATCGTTTTCGGTTCAACGAGGCTGGTTATACATCAACCGCTTGCCTTCCGCGCCCTTGAGCGCGCGAGCGGGCCCCTTAAGCACGAGATCGGCACCCATTACGTCATCTATGCCGAGCCTGGCGCGATTGGTATAGCGGAAATTAGGTTCCGTAGGGTAGCGATGAAGGTGGAGAAAGCGCGCGCGTTCGACGATTGTCGCGAAAGCGACGGGACGATGATCGAAGCCAGGGGCTTGGCTATGCGGAGATGTTGCAAGATCGGTATTTGGGCGAGGACGTCATTCCCGGCCGATGGTTGAAACAAGCGCGAACCCAGATCGCCGCGGCCGGGGCGCGCGACGTGCAATGGTTCTTCGCCGAGCCCGAGGCGGCTACAAAAGCAAGAAAGTTGTTTGGGGCCGAGGAAGAACTTCAGAAGATCAAAATTTTCGTCATACCTGCCGAGGCGCCGTGATGAGTGATCCGAGATGGGTAGAGGTCAAGACGACCGATAGCAACGAGTATTACATCCGCGCGAGCTGGGAGGGACGCGCCGAGACGCCGGACGAACTTGCCGCGCGCTTTCTTGGCATGATGGACGCCTTCAAAGAAATCGATCCCGTTTTCAGCCTTTGGACCTGTGGCGCGAAGCGACGAAAGAAGTTCGAAATGGTCCGCGACCGCTACGCCGAGGAAATCGCGGCGGGAATCGAATTGGACGATTGGGGGGAGCCCACTCCCGTCTGCGGCTATTGGTTCGGCGCGATCACGCGCGACACGCCGAGGAATCGTTCTTTCGCCGTGTTGTGCAATGCCGGCGCGACCCTGAAGTCATCTTTCCCCAACCACGTAAAATTGTCGACATTTTCTTCGGCTGATCCTCAACCGGATGCTGATGTCGTCGCATATCCAGTCTTCTATTCCGCCTTGCGAGCCATCGTGGACGCCTGGGATCCTGTCAGAGCCGGCGCCTATTCCCAGCAATTGATTCAGCTAAACGAAAGCGCTTCGCGTTTTCCGGCGGCCTGGATCCAATATCTCAATCCCTGGCTCGCCGAGAAAATCACGCCGCCGTCGACGGTGCTGTCGGAGCGTTTGCCGAACGGCGGGCTGTTGATGTCGGCGACGACGGAAACCTTCGATGTCGACAACCCCAAGCATCTTGCCGCCGCGCGCGACATGGCCGCCGCGATGGCGCCGTTGAACGCGCTGCCCTGGCCTTCGGGGCGCACGTAGGTTTCCGACACAGGCAGTAATCTTCACACGAGGGCGTCCCCTTCTCCCGCTTGCGGGAGAACGCAGCCCG
>JBAWEN010000654.1:0-2045 GCA_049591215.1 Methylocystis sp.
AAACTCAAGGTCGAAGTGCTCGTCGTCGCCGATCAGGCGGAGAAGGTGTTCGAGACGATCTTGAAGCAGGCTCGAACCGGGCAGCTTGGGGACGGCAAGGTTTACATTCAAGACATCAAGAAAGTCGCGCGTATTCGCACTGGCGAGTTGGATCGTGAAGCCGTCTGAGACGCATTAGAGCAAGGTCTTAGAAAAGTTGATAGGCTTTTTCGACAAGAGCTCTCTCTAACATGTTGATCTTGGGCGATTTCTTATCGTTCGAACGGAAAGCGCTCAGCTCAAACAGCCAACCCCGTCGGCGTCGCGAGACCATCGCCGCTCGCGGTAAAGTTTTCGCCGACGATTTTGACCGAGCGGCTGGCGTCTCCATCGGCGTCGCACGCTCTATTATTTCGAGCGGCGCATAGCAGCGGCAGTCCGAATAGACCTACGAACCATGCGCAAACAGCGACGAGTAGATTGCTCCACCAAGGATTTCCAATGACGAACCCAACCGCCAGCACGGTGGCCGCGAGCAGATTGCTGGCCTTGGCGAATTCGCGCGCGAATACATAGGCCTCGATAAGTTCTTTCTCATTGGTGAACTCTTCGTCTTCAGTCGGAGTGACGAAGACGCTCTCGCGCCGCGACATCACAATCATACCAACGCTCAACGCCGCGGCCAAACAGACGATGGTGAACCACGCATCGTGATAGATGACGCCAATGAAAGTCCCGAACACGCCGATAATAAAAAAGAGCTTAAGAATACTATCCAACCGGCGATGAGCCGCCCGCCAAGCGCTAGTCATCAAAGTGTCAGTCATCAGCGCGCCTATAGGCGGTCCGCCAACCTTGCGCCAGAGGTCTGAGGCGGCGGCGGGTTTGCATTGAGCATCTGACGACGGGGCGTTAGCAATCCGGTATTGTACCTACGCACCGCCGCCGACAGCTTCACTCACGCCGCGCGAAAACGCGCATGGAAGGGCGCCATTCGCGCGCCAGCCCGCGCGGGATGACGCTTGCGAATCCAAATAAATGCAACGGAATGCAAGGACCAGCCATGCTGAAGGAATCATCGATTAAGTCCGCGGATTTATCGCCGCCGAGCGTCCCGGCGTTCTGGCCGATGGCGATGGCGATGAGGATGTTCGAGGACGGCGCCGAGTTATACACGAAGAATCTTAAATTCGTCGAGGAAGAGATCAAGATTCACGACGAGTTGCGCCCCGTTCTCGCGACCCCAAACCAAGTGCGCCTCGATCTGCGGACCATGGTGCTGCGCGACTATGGAAAGCCGGGCGGAATTCCAACGCTCGTCGACGCGCCCCATGCCGGCCACACGGCCGTTATCGCCGACTACCATGATGGCCAGAGCTTGGTGCAAACCCTGCTGGCCAACGGCCTCGGTCATGTGGCGTTGACCGATTGGAAGTCGGCCACGGACGATATGAAGGATTTCGAAATTGACAATTACCTCGCCGAGGTTGTCGTCGCGATCGACGATCTCGGCGGCCGCGTGAATCTTGTCGGACTTTGCCAGGGTGGTTGGGTGGCGGCGATGATCGCGGCGCGCTTTCCCGAGAAGGTGAACGCGCTGGTGCTCGCGGGCGCGCCCATCGACACTGACGCCGGCGATGGGCCGATCAAGCGCATGGCGCACAAATCCCCAATGTCGTTCTACGAGGAGTTGGTGGCGCTGGGCGGCGGGTTGATGAAAGGCGAATTCATGTTGCGGGGCTGGAAAAACATGAACGCGGAACAGCATTACATCCAGGACCATATCGATCTTTACGAGCACATCGATGACCCCGCTTATCTGGCCAAGGAGGAGACTTTCTACCGATGGTATGAAAACCCGATCGACCTGCCGGGCCGATGGTACCTCCAGGTGATCGAACAACTCTTTAAGGAAAACCGCCTCGCCAAAGGTGAATTCATTGGCCTCGGCCGCAAGCTCGATCTACGCGACATCACCTGCTCGACTTACCTACTGGCTGGCGCCGCCGATGACATCACGACGCCGGAGCAAGTGCTGGGCGCGGCGAAATATCTCGGAACGCCAG
>JBAWEN010000655.1:0-9849 GCA_049591215.1 Methylocystis sp.
TCAGCGACGCGGAAATGGCCGCCCTCAACATCAGCGGCGACGCCTTCCATCCAGAATGGAATTACACCATCGCCCCGCGTCCGACGCCAGCCTCAACATGAAGCAGTTATTTCGCGGCGTTGCCTAAAGCGTGAAGGCGCTCCGCCGTCGAGGGGCGGCGCGGCGTGAGTGCGAGGATGTCATGGCGTTAGTCGAGAAATCCCCTTTCGATTCGAAGCCGACGCTCGAGTTAAGCGTCAACGTCGTTTCGGCGAGGCGGCGGACGGCGCGCATGGTCCCGCCGGCCTTGGCCGTGGCGCTGATCGCGGCGCTGTATCGAATATTTTCGACCGGACATCCGATCATCGCGATATGGGTGGCGGGCTGCGTTTTGGCGTGGCTTTTCGTGCGCGGCGCCGCCGCCGCCACCGAATTGGACTGAAGTCCGCGCAAGGGGTTCGATCCGGACCGGAAACCCGCTAAGGCGCGTTTTCGGGCTCAGGCGCGCTTGCAGTGCTCAGAAACCGGCGTCCCCCGCCTTCGAGCACCAGCGCGGTGAGGATCGAAGTCGCGAACGCCCCGGTGTCGACGTTAATCCGATTTGGCAAGACTTCCGGGCGCGGGACGGGCGTGTGTCCGTGCACGATTATCTGGCTCCACGACCCCTTGTGGCGGAGGAATTCTTCCCTGATCCAAAGCAGATCCTTCGGGTTCTGGCTTTGCAGCGCGACGCCGGGCCTGACGCCCGCGTGGCAGAAGAAATAATCGCCGAGGCTCGCCGCGAAGCGGGTTTGCTCCAAAAACAAACGGTGCTCGGGCGGCATGCGCGCCAGGAGACTTTTTCGGGCGAGGTCGTAGCCGGCGCGGCGAAGCGCCTCCGTCACGTCGACGCCATATGATTGCAGCGTTTCAATCCCGCCAAACCCGCGCCAGTCGTCGAGGACGGTCCCGTCATCGAGAAACCGCAAGAAAACGTCCTCGTGGTTGCCCCGCAAGGCGTAAATCGGCGTCGGGAAATCGCCGCGGCTCAAGCGGTCGAGGACGCCAGCGGACGCCGGTCCCCGATCGACGTAGTCCCCGAGGAAAATCGTCGTGACCTCGGGCGGCGCGGAAACGAGGTCGGCGCGGATTTTCTCGGCCAAGGCGTCCAAAAGATCGAGACGGCCGTGGATGTCGCCAACCGCGTAGATGCGCACTCCCGAGGGAAGCGAAGGGGGACCCGGGTCCCTTTTTCGCGTCAGTTGCGCGAGACCATTAAAAACCATCGAATTCGCCCATTTCAACCCGCCTCCGCCTCGAGCGCCTCCCGGGTCCCGCCCAAGCGCTGGAAAGGCCAGGAATGTGATTTGCGGCTTGACGCGATGAACCACCGCGCCCCCGATCCGGTTAACGCATATATATGCCCGAAACCACCTTGCCGCTTGATAAAAATCGATTGAGATTCTGTGCGTTAGCAGCTATGCCTTGCCTATCTGAGGATGGGACTTTCCAATGCGGTTGCGCTCCCCCACATCAAAATCGAGCTTCAATTTGAAACTCTCGCCTTTTGATATTTTTTGGGCGGCGGCGGCGCCTTTCATCGCTCTCGCGCTGCGCGATCCCGTTCTGCTCGAACCGACCGGCTTCCCGCGAGAAGTTCCGCCGACATATCAATACGCGCTTGTCACGATTGCTTGTTCGTTTCTGGCTTTTCTGCTGTTCAAAGTTAACGACGGAATGAGCCATTTCTTTTCGGTTCACGACGTTCTGGCTGTTTGCGGCGCGGTGGCCGTCACGGTCGTGTCGAGCAGCGCCATCCTTTTCTTCCTCACCAGGATGGAGGGGGTGCCTCGGTCGACGCCGCTGATCTACGGGCTTGTGCTTGGTTCGGGCATGATCATCGCCCGCACGGTGGTTCGGGCGCTCCATAAGGAGACGCCGGGGCAACGCGAAAGCATCGCCCTGGATTCCACCGCGCGGAATTTGCGCCGCGTGCTGCTCATCGGCGCGGATCGGTTTTCGGCGACGACGATCAAGCTGACGGATCACCAGCACCCCCGCACGGTTCAGGTGGTCGCCGCGCTGGACGCGCGCGAGGCGCTGCTTGGACGAAGCATCAGCGGAGTTAAAATCGTCGGCCGCGTCCAGGATCTCGGGGCCGTCGTGGATGAATACGCGGTCCATGGCGTCGATGTCGATGAAGTCTGGCTTTCCGACGACGCCGCGTCCCTGACGGGCGCGAGCTTGGCGGATCTGACCGAGCGGTGCGCGGAGCGGGATATCAAATTCGCGAGAATTTCGGAGGCGCTCAATCTTACGCCCAGGGTCGCCCCGTCGCCCTTCGCCACGCGAGACGACGCCGAGCCGGCCTTCGATCTGACCGATTATTTCAAACTAAAGCGGGTTATCGACGTAATGGCTTCGGCGGCTTTGCTTGTCGCGCTTTTGCCTCTGGCGATGATCGCCGCCTGTCTCGTATTGTCCGACGTGGGCGTTCCCGTGCTGTTTTGGCAGCAGCGCATCGGCCTCCACGGCCGCAAATTCCTGCTCTATAAATTCCGCACCTATCACGCCCCGTTCGATAAGAATGGCGAGAGAACTCCCGACGAACGCCGTCTGTCGAAACTCGGTCGCGCGATTCGCGCGGGACGGCTGGACGAAATCCCGCAACTTTTGAATGTTCTGGTCGGCGATATGTCCTTGATCGGTCCGCGTCCGCTTCTGCCCGTCGACCAGCCGAGCGATCCGCGGCTGCGCTTGTCGGTGCGGCCCGGCATCACCGGATGGGCCCAGATCAACGGCGGCACGATGGTGACGCCGGCGGAGAAAGACGCGCTTGACGTGTGGTACGTCCGGCATGCGTCGTTTTGGCTCGACCTCAAAATCGCCAAGAGCACTGCGCTGTTCGGCCTCTCCGGCGAGCGGATGAACCACACCGCCTTGGCGCAGGCGATGGATTGGCGCGAGAACAATCTCGCCTCTCGCGGCGCGATGGGGACAAGCGCCGAATTGGAAAACAACGCGTCCACCGCCGCTGAGTGATTTCCCCGATGGCGCTGGCGCTAACGCCAGTGTTATCTCGACAGGCGCGGCGATTCGCGCGACGTGTCGAGGGCGTGCGTTGGAGACGAGCCTTTATGCGCCGGTGAAGCGCTTTCTCGAAGGATTGGGCTTCGAGGTCAAGGGCGAGGTGTGCGGCTGCGATATCGTCGCCGTGGATCATGGCGCGCCGATCGCGCTGGTCATCTGTGAACTGAAGCTGAGCTTCACGCTCGAACTCGTTCTTCAAGCCGTGGACCGTTCGACCGTTTGCGACGAGGTTTGGCTCGCCGTTCGCGGATCGACGCGCGGTCGCGGCCGGGAGTCCGATCCCCGGGTCAAACGGCTGTGCCGCTTGCTCGGCTTCGGCTTGCTTTGCGTGTCTCATTCCGGCCGGGTCGACGCCTTGGTGGAGCCGGTCGCCTGGAGGCCGAGGCCCAACGCGAAGCGCCGTTCCAAAATCCTCGACGAGCATCGGCGGCGCAAGGGCGATCCGACGACCGGCGGCGCCGCGCGCCAGCCGATCATGACCGCCTATCGCCAGCAGGCGCTGGAATGCGCCGCGGCCTTGGCGCGGGCTCCCGCTCGGCCGCGCGACTTGAAGCCCTTGGCGCCGGACGCGCCGAAAATCCTGCTCCGCAATGTCTATGGCTGGTTCATCAAGGTCGAGCGCGGCGTTTATGCTCTGTCGGAAGTGGGCAGGGCGGCCCTCGTTTCATGGGCGGCGGATCTGCCTGGCCAGCACGCCGATATGCGCGGCGAACCAGAAAAAATATCCGCGCGAATGTGAGGGGGCGTCGCCCAAATGCTTGTCTGGAGGCGATTTTGATCAAGTCGGGCGATCTTCTCGCGGATGCGCCGAGGCATTCTGTCGAGGAAATAACTTCGGTCATCGCGCGGACGCCGGGGGCGAGGATCGAACGGATCGTCTCGACCGGCCAAGCGAGCCCGCCCGGTTTTTGGTATGATCAGGATTGGACGGAATGGGTTTTCCTGATCTTTGGCTCGGCGGGCCTCTTGATCGAAGGGGAGAGCGAGCCACGAGTGCTTCGCCCCGGCGGCTATGTCGAGATTCCCGCGCATATGCGCCACCGGGTCGAGTGGACGGACGCGGACCAGCCGACCATTTGGCTCGCCTTGCACTTGGCGGGATGAAGGAGACCGCTCCAGGAGACCGCTCCATGTGCAACTTATATTCGATGACGACCAGCCAGCAGGCGATCCGCGAGATCGCCGGCGCCATGAATGATCGCGCCGGCAATTTGCCGCCATTTCCCGCGATCTTTCCCGACCAGACCGCCCCGATCGTCCGCGACCGGCCACAAGGACGCGAGTTGACCATGGCGCGTTGGGGAATGCCGTCGCCAGCCTTCGCGTTGAAGGGCCGGAATTGCGATCCCGGCGTCACCAATGTCCGCAACCTTAAGTCACCGCATTGGCGCCGCTGGCTGGGCGTCGAACACCGATGCGTCGCGCCCTTCACCAGTTTCGCGGAAAACGAACAACTGCCGGACGGGTCGAGGCCGCCGGTTTGGTTCGCTCTCGACGAAACGAGGCCGCTGGCCTTTTTCGCGGGAATCTGGACGCGCTGGACCTCGGTCAGAAAGGTCAGGGAAGGCGAGACGACCAACGACGTCTTCGCTTTCCTGACAACCGAGCCGAACGGGCTCATTGGCTCCATCCACCCGAAGGCGATGCCGGCGATCCTGACGACCAGCGAGGAAATAGACTTGTGGATGACGGCGCCCATCGAGGAGGCGCTCAAGCTTCAGCGTCCACTCGCCGACGGCGCTCTCACGATCGTCGGCAGGGGCGGCAAGAAGGACGAGGGAGGCCTCGCGGCCTGACGATCATGCTCGCGCCGGACGACGCGCCACACAGCGGGACGATTGGCGATGACGCGCTAAATCGCGGCGTCGCCGCGCCCGCGCGGCAACGCAAGATCATCCACATCGACATGGACGCGTTCTACGCTTCCGTCGAGCAGCGCGACAATCCCGAATTGCGCGGCAGACCGGTCGCCGTCGGCGGCTCGCGCGAGCGCGGCGTCGTGGCGGCGGCGAGCTACGAGGCGCGAAAATTCGGCGTGCGCTCGGCGATGCCGTCCGTCACCGCGAAACGAAAATGCCCCGAACTGATCTTCGTCAAGCCGCGGTTCGACGCCTATAGGGAAGCATCGCGCCAGATTCGCGCGATCTTTTCGCGACACACGCCGATCATCGAGCCGCTGTCGCTGGACGAAGCCTATCTGGACGTGACCGAAAATCCGCGCGGAGTAGCCTCCGCGACGCGGATCGCCGAGGAAATCCGGGCGGCGATTCGCGACGAGACCGGCCTCACCGCATCCGCCGGCGTCTCCTATAACAAGTTCCTGGCCAAGCTCGCCTCCGATCACCGCAAGCCCGACGGACTCTTCGTCATCACGCCGAGCATGGGTCCGGCCTTCGTCGAGACATTGCCGGTCGGGAAATTTCATGGCGTCGGTCCGGCGACGACGCGGAAGATGAACAGCCTCGGCATGGAAACCGGCCTCGACCTGAAGGCGCGAACGCTTCCCTTCCTTCAGCGGCATTTCGGGAAAGCGGGGTCATATTATTATTGGATCGCACGCGGTGTGGACGAGAGGCCGGTGCGCGCCGACCGCATCCGCAAATCGATCGGCGCGGAAAACACCTTCTTCGAGGACCTCTTCACTTTTGACGCGGCGCGCGCCGCGCTCGAACCGATCGTCGCGAAAGTCTGGCGCCATTGCGAGACGACGCGCATTCGCGGGCGCACCGTCACCTTGAAGGTTAAATTCGCGGATTTTCACCAGATCACGCGCAGTCACACCGGCGTATCGCAAATCGCGACACAGGTGGAACTCGAACGGCTCGGCCTCGCGCTGCTTGGACCGGTCTTCCCCGCGCCAAGGGGAATTAGACTGCTCGGCGTCACGCTGTCGTCGCTCGGCGAGGAACGGCTAAAATGCGGCGATCAATTGAACCTTAAATTTTAGCCGTGATCGCAATGTCCGGGCGGAAACTTGCCGCGGGGACGGCGCCCTGTGCTATTCGCCGCTTGGTCGAAAATCGCGGTTGGCCGGCCGCCTCGATCGGATTAAGCGCCCCACGACGGACCAAGGAACGAACCGAAGCATGCGTGTCAAACCCTTCGCGAGGACAATGCGCTTCGCTTTTCTCGTCCTCGGCGCGGGGCTGGCCGGTTCGGGCGTGGCCGCCGCCTTCGATGTGGCTGACAGAACGGCGCTTTGGCGTGTCGTCAATGGTCTTTGTCGTCCGATGCAGCAGGCTTTCAGCCTGCCCCTTCCCTGTCTGAAGGTGGATATGGCGGACGGATTCGCCGTGATCCGCGCGCCCGGCGACAAGACTCGAATCCTGGTCGTCCCGACGGCGAAGATCGACGGAATCGAAAGTCCCGCCGCTCTCGGCGACCAACTGAAGAACCTTTGGTCACAGGCTTGGAGCGAGAGAAACCGCGTCGTGGCGAGCGCTCCCCGGCCACTGGGTTGGAACGACATCGGCATGGCCGTCAACTCGCGGCGCGGCCGCTCGCAGGACCAGTTGCACATTCATGTCGATTGCGTGGACCCGCGGCTAAAGCGGGCGCTGGCTTCCCGCGCCGCGCATCCTTCGTCGAAATGGTCCCGTCTCGAACTGGGCTCCTGGGCGGGTCGCTATCGCGTCAAGGAAATCGGCGCGGCGGGCGTCGATCGCAACATCTTCAAGCTGATCTTTGACGAGATTCCGGGTGCGAAATCTAGGATGGCGCGGCAATCGATCGCGGTCGTCGGCTTCATCGGCCCCAATGGAGATCGCGGCTTCGCGGTGCTGGCCAATAGCGACGGCGGCCATGCCGAGGAATTGCTGGATCACGACTGTTCGCCAGGCGAATTGACGGGCGAAGCAAGCGTATCGAAGTGATCGACAGGCTGGAGCGCTTTCGGCGAAAGTGGGCGCCGGTTTCGCCTCGGAAAGCGCGACAAAATGGAGGAATCCGGCGCGGACTACTTGCCTTCGATGAGTTCCCGGGCGGCGTCGCGAAGCATCTTGCGCGAATCGCTCCGCAGATATGACATATGGCCGCCGGGCGACACGGCGAGCTTCACGCGCGCGCCGTCGCCATAGGCGGGCAGTTGGTCGAGCAGCAATTTGGTCGTGAAGTAGGGCGTCACGAGGTCCGCCAGACCATGCACGATGAGAACCTTGAAACGCGGATCGAGAGCCAGGGCCTGACGCAGATCGGAAACCACCTCGGCGCCATGACGGCCTCCCCGCTCGAAGTCCCACAGATGCGCCACTTGACCGTTGAGAATTTCATATCTCGCGTCGCCGACCGGCCATTGCAGCTTCTCGGCCACGACGCTCGTCATGGCGGCGCCGAACGGCGCGCGCAGGGAGTCGAGCACGGGATCGGCCCAATCGCTGTCCCTTGCGTAGGGCGTGGGATCAAAACCGGATATTTCGCCGTCGTAGGAACTAAGCACCCGTCCCGACGCCGCGAGACGTTCGCGGGTGAATGTTTTGGCGTCGATCCGCCCGGCGAGACGCTCCACTTTTTCGGGAGGGAGACCCGTGAAGCGTGCGACATTCGCGCGCAAACGCGCCAGGGCGCCTTCGTCCTTCACGCCCTTCAGCAGATCGGTCACATACTCCCCGGCGGCGTAGGCCTCCACGTCGGCGACATCGCGTCGATCCTTGGCGCCGCGAGCGATCGCCGCGAAACTGGGAAGATAGGCGGCGAAGGTCAGAAGATTTCGGCCGCCCTCCAGCCAGGAGAAATCGAGCACGGGCGAGACGAGAACCAGCCCCTCGACGCCGACGTTCTCGCGCTCTCGCAACGCGCCCGCGAGCTTGACGACGCGAAAGCCGCCGTAGCTCTCGCCAACCAGATATTTCGGCGAAGCCAATCGCCGGTGCGTCGTCAGCCATTTGCGCACGACCGCGGCGAGCGCGTCGACGTCGCCCTGCACCGAGAAAAAATGCTTTTTCGACTCTTCGTTCTCGTTCAAAAACTTGCTGTATCCCGTGCCGGGAGGATCGACGAACACGAGATCGACGAAGCCGAGCCAGCTTTCGGCGTTGTCGACGACGAGCGGCGGCATCGATGGCGAAAAGCTGTCGCCATCGAGGCGAAGCCGCCAGGGCGACAGCGCGCCGAGCCCCAGCCACGCGGAGCCCGCGCCGGGTCCGCCGTTGAAGACGAAGGCGACGGGCCGCGTCAATGGATCGGCGTCGGCGCGTTCGTAAGAGACAAAGGCCACGTCCGCCCGGGGCGCGCCGCTTTGCGCGTCGGACAGACGCACGGCGCCGGCGCGCGCGGTGAAAGCCAGTTTTTCCCCCGCCAGCGTGATCACATGCTTGGTGGCGACCTCCGCCGGCAGGCCGAGCGCCGAGGCGCTCTGGTCTTCGCCCCCTTTTTTCGCGGTTGAGACCTCCGCGGCGTGGCTGGGCGCCAAGGCGACGCCAGCTAGAACGGCGAAAACCAACGTCCATGAAGTGAAAACTGCTCGCGCCATGTCGCTCGGCTCTCGATGCGGGGTGGGATTGCCCGGCTATGCGTCGATCTTCAACCCCAGCGCGAATTGCGTGAGACGATCCTGAAACAGCGCCCGCACGCGCGCGGCCGTCGCCGGATGCTTTTCGAGAATTTGGTGGAACAGCGTCCGCGAGATTTTCAGCACGGTGGAGGGCTCGCGCGCGAACGCGGTCATTGGCCGCGAGGTCGCCGCGACCAGCGCGGTCTCGCCCAGCAGGACGAGCGGCCGCAGGATTTTCTCCGCCGGCGCGCCGGGTTCGCGGCCCTCGATGGCGATCGCGCCGGCGGCGAGCAAATAGCCCCCGTCCGCCTTCTCGCCGCGCCGAAACAGCACATCGCCGGCGCGCAGCAATCTTGTTTCGGCGCCGTAGAGCAACCCTCGCAACGCCTCCGGCTCGAAGACGGCGAACAAGTCGATGCGCATGATTTCGTCAAGTTCGGTGTCGAACGCCATGGGCCTTCCCGGTTTCAACGCGCTTCAGGCGCCGTCGTCCAAACTCGCGTCATTGGTCGTCAGCCGATAACCGCTTGGGGCCGAGAGCAGGAGCTTGGGGCGTCCCGACGCGTCTTCGAGCTTGCGGCGCAAACGATGGATATGGGTCTCCAGAGTATGCGTGTCGACGGCGGGACTATACCCCCAAATTTCCCGCAGCAATACATCTCTCGCCACGACTCCGCCGCGCGCGCGGGCGAGCCGCGCGAGAATCGCCGTCTCTTTCTCCGTCAAAAGACGGGTGACGCCATCCGGCCCCATCAGGGTCTGCGTCGTTTCGCAAAACAGCTGGTCGCCGAGCGCCGCGCTTGCGGCGGCGACGGTCGGCGCGATCTTCGCCCGAATCATCGCCATCAGCGCGGCGAAACGCAAGGGCCGGCGCATGGCGCCGTCGAACCCTTCGGGCGTCGCGGCCTCAAAGCGCGCCAGCAAGATCGCCGGGCCGTCAAAGCCCGCGCGCGCCATTTGCAACAATGTCGCCGCGCCCGGCGCCTCGATATCGTCGGCGATCAGCAGAACGTCGGGCGGCCCGCTCTCGATCCGCGCGATGGCCTCCGGCGCCGTCCCGGCCTCCTCCACCGCGATCGCCGCCACGCGGGCGAACTGCTCCCCGAGCGCCATGCGCAAATCGGCGTCGCCGACGATCAGCAGCCTGATCGTCATAGTCGCGGCCATCGCCGCGATGCGACTTTCGCGTTTGGAACTCTCATGCCGCTTGATCCAATCGGGCCTTTACCGGCAAAATGGCGCAAAACAGGCGCTTTGCAAAGGGCGATATGATATCAGCGCATTTCTCCAAGCCGTCGCGGACGGGCTTGCGG
>JBAWEN010000656.1:0-2229 GCA_049591215.1 Methylocystis sp.
AAGCCCAAATATCTCTCGCCGCGCCCTCGCCGCTGGCCTCGCGCTGGCGCCTGTCGCCGGGCTTCCCGCGCTCGCTGGCGCATCGGAGCTTGATCGGCTTGTCGAGCAGCATCGCGTCGCGAAAGCCGCGTTCGATACCGCTGTTATCGATCTCGAAAAGATCGAAGACGCCTATGGCGAAACTTGGAGCGATGGCGAACATCTCGCGCCCAGCTTTCTGATTAGCGGAGGCTATGATGTTCACCGCAACGATCGGGATGAATGCCGCGAATTTGCGCATCGCGATTACGAAATCCAACGCCAGCGCGTTGGTGTTCTGGCGCGCATAGCGCCGGACGTCGCCGAGAAGGCCCGCGCGGCGATCGACGCTAAGGAAGCCGAGAACATGGCGCTCATCGACAAAGCGTTTGAGGACGAGGAGGATCGCAAGGAAGCCTTTGGCCTTGCGGAAGTCGAGCGTCGTTGGAAAGTGACGAACGACGCCGAGACCGAAACCGCGATGGCCCTGTGCTCTTATCAATGCAAGACCATTGAGGAAGCGAGAATTCGGGTGGAATACATACTGCAAACCCCGCTTATTCGTGACGATGGAGAGGGCGAATATCTCGAGGCCCTGCTTCGATCCTTCATTCCCGCCAACGCCGGCGATCATGGGGAGGCATGACCATGGACGAGCAATCCAAACAAGCCGCGCCGGCCGTCGACCACGGGCTGCAAGACCGTCTTGAACAAATCGCAGCGAGGGTCCGGTTTCTACAATGTGTGTTGCCGGAAGACGCATTAGGCGACCAAGCGCATTTTGGCTTTGGCCTTATCCTTGGCGACATCGCGGACGAAATCAGCGCCGTGGGCGCGCTCCCGGAAAGGGAGGCGTGACCATGGACATTGTTGATGTTAATTCCGCCAAGATGCTCCACCTGCCCTCCCGCGCCGATCACCACGAAAGCCTGGAAGAGCATCTAAATGTTGCCGCTCGGCTATCCCGCGCGCTGTGGGAGCTCATGATATCCCATGACTTGGACACCGAGGACGAGCGGACGCTGGACGCGCTGAAAGAGCTGGCAAGCACGGTCGCGGATCATGCGAGCGCGGCGAGATATGTCTTTTACAAAAAGAGCGCGAAGGCATGACCATGGCGACGGACATCTCTCGACTTGGCTTGGGCGCGCTCATTGTTCGCGCCTGGCGCATCCGGCTTGCGCGCTGGGTGATGCGCATAGGCAGCGGATTTCTGACGGTCGCCGAGCGGCTCTTGCCTGCGGACTTGCGGCGATGACCTCGCTCGTAACGCCCGCCGGGCGCCTTGATCGCCGGGCCGTCATGATCGAGGCGCATCGCCAGTTCCGGCTCATGCGGCGCTATGGCTGGAGCTTTGGCCGTTGCTTGTCGTTCGCATGGGCCAAGGCGCGGGAGCAACGGGCACGAGCCGGGCAGCGCTTGGCAGCGTGACCGTCCATAAGACGACGCTCTTGCGCTCGCGAATCGCCTCGCCTATTCTTTAAGCAAGCGAACGGTTGCACAACCAGACGCCACAGACGGCCCGAGCGCGGATGTAGCGACGGGCCGTTTTGCGTTTGGAGCGCTTGAACTCGCCTCTTGCTGGACTAGCTGATCTCAATGGGTAGCCTGATGGCCCATCGAACCCGCGTAAGTGTTTGACGCGTAGGCCCGGTCAGCGATGGCCGGGCTTTTTGTGGGATCAACGCAAATCCGGCATAACGGCAGCCACACCGCTGCTACCAATAAGAGCCGCGCCGACGGCGATGGACATTACCGCGATAATGCCGATCACCCCTATAAACTTTACGAGATCGCCCGTATCTCGACGCTTCTGCAATTGAGGCTCCTCACGGGAAGTTTTTACATCTGCTAAAATAACGGAATTCTGCGCCAGTTGGTTTGACGGACAACAAGAGACGAGTGCGTCACGATGGCGCGGCTTTCGTCGCGCTGTTCCCGCCTGGTTTCCTAAGTCGCTGTTTTCAAGTTGCAACGTGCGTTCCGAAATCGATCTGGCGGCGTATTGCCGCGTTTGGCCAGAACCGCGCCTCCGCTTGGACGGCGAGCCTGAATGTTCGTCGTTCCACTCGACGAATCGCCCTAGGACACCGCCCCCGATCGCACCAATAATCGCCGCGGCAATCGCGGTCGGAACGCCGAAAGTTGTCCCGCCAACAAGCATGCCCATAGTGGCGCCCATGCCTGCGCATGCGAGCATGGTCCGCGAGA
>JBAWEN010000657.1:0-8967 GCA_049591215.1 Methylocystis sp.
TGCGAACGGTTTTTGGCTCCGGCTGTCCCTGCGGCCCGATGAGCGCGCATAAACAAAAACGCGGCGAAACCGCCGCGCCGAAGCGGTCATGCAATAGCCCGAAGGCGGCGGATTGTCAATGACGCCAGCGCTGGAACGGCCCAGGCGCTTACGCGGCGCGCGCGGGCCTGGCGCCTCCTCCGCGACCAACCCCGAAGTCGGGATCGAGAAAAATACTCCTGCAAGCGCATATCGGCGACGCGGGATCAGTCATTTCGGACTTAGGCCATCTTTCGGCATGCGTAATAATACCACGGCGTGACGCTGGAACGCCCCGAATACTGAACGTGGCTACCGACGATCTCGACTACTTCAAAGCCGGCGGCCTCGAGCTGCGCCGTCATATGGCGCCGCGTCACGTTGTAGTGCACGAGACCGCCATGCACGGGGTCGCGCACATAGCCGCGCCCGCGCCAAAAGGTTGCGCCCGGCAGGACGCGCGCCGCGAGGCGGATGGTGGCGTAGAGCGAATAAACGATGCGCCGGGGGATCTCGCCGCCCCGCGCCGTGCTCAGTTGCGGCCAAACCGCGAGGCACCGCGCGTTGAGACTCGAGACGATGAACACGCCGCCGGGCCTGAGCACGCGCGCCGCCTCGCCCATCGCGCGTGCGCGCCCCGCGAGTTCGGGAATACAGTCGATGCCGTTGAAAGAGAACACCACGGCGTCGAACTCGCCGTCGCGGAACTCACCGAGGTTGGTCGCGTCGCCGTGGCGGAATTCGAGATGCGGAAAGCGGCGCTTGCAGGCCGCGACCATGCCCTCGGCGTAGTCTATCCCGACGTATCGGCCAGAGAGTTGCGACAGCAGCGGCGCGGTGCGCCCGCCGCCGACGCCAATGTCGAGGATGGCCATTCCGGACTTCAGCCAGTGATCGAAGATGATCTCCTCGCAAGGCTGCAGGCCGGCGGCCTTCTCATAGTGGTCGACGACCGTAGGATCGCTGTACCGCCGCAGATTGTTGTCCATGGTCATGAAGTCGCTCCTCGCGCTGTCGCGGCGCGGCCGAAAACACTAACCCAACTCGGCTCCGCCCCGCCGCCTCAACCAGCCGAGAGCCCGCGCGCGCTTCCTGCTTGCTCCTCGCACGCATCGCGAAGCGCGGATGCACGCATGCCCTAGGGCTTGAATGACATACTTGAAGCCGGCTTGTAGTGGATCAAATCTGACAGTTAAGTCCCTTTTGGCATTCCCAATTTTTCGCGGGGCGCGCGAGTCTACGCGATGCGCGCGGAGAAATCCACGTCCGTTTCGCTGGCCGATACGCGCCGGCTCCAAGCTCTCTTCAAAGATCGCAACGCGAAGCATGTTCCGATCCCTCGCCGATCTCCAAGCCGCCATCAATCGCTTCGTCGCGGAGCACAACCAACAATCGAAGCCTTGCGCGGCTGGACGCGTGGTCAAGGGGGTCAAAACTCAAACCGAGACACGACCGGAACTCGGCGAATCCCCCCAAGCCCCGACCGCCGGCGCCCCTCCCAAGCCGGACCGAACCGTGCTAACCTCAATGGGTCCTGGGGCCAGGAGCCCATCGGTTTCAAGGGAGCAGCCAAATGCGTTACGTTCTTTTCGCGATTTTCGCTTGCGCGGTCGGCGTGCCCGCGGCGTCCGCCTTGCCAGCGGTCAGCCCCAATTCGCTTTCGCTGTCGAAAGCCGAGCCAATAGCGCAGCCGGTCAAGCGCGCTCGCCCGCACGCTCGTCGTCAGAGCCGCGCCGCCGGCGCCGGCGGCATCCATCCTTTGGTTGGAAGCGGCGATTACTGAAGCCGAAAGAGGAGTCTCGCGACTGCTGGTTGCTTCGCTGGGCTCGCAACGACGGAACGGACTAATTCCCAACGGGCCGCGCGTTTTTGACGAAGGCGCCGACGATGACCGCGTGCGCGACATGCTCGGCCATGCATTGATAGCCGAGATCGTTCAGATGAAAATTGTCCCTCGACAAAAGCTCCAGATTGGCGTGCGTTTGTGAAATAAACCGCATCGCGTCATAGCGGCGGACATAGAGCACGTTCTCCGCCGACGCGGCGCGCTGCAAACTGCCGCGAATCGCCGTGGAATTCGCATCGCGGGCGAGGCGCGGCGTGTATTGCATCCCGACGAGAACGATGTCGATCTTGTTCTCCTTCAGCCAGCGAATGGTCGAGCGGACCGTGGCTTCGAATTCCTCGGGAGAGATGCGCAGGAGCGCGTCATTCGTGCCGAGCTGCCAAAGAACAAGATCGGGCTTGTTGATGGCGACCTCGCTCGGGATGCGCTCGGCGGCGATTTCCGCCACCTCGCCGGAAACGCCACGATTGACGATTTGGATATCGACGCCCTTGAGCGCCGTTTCGAGGATCGCTTCCAGTTGCGACGGATAGGTCTTGCCATTCGACGTAGCGCCAACTCCAGCGGTCGAGGACGAGCCGATCGCCAATATCCGCGCGCTCTTTCGCTCCTTCAGCGCCGCGGCGAAGTTCGGCAGCGGCACGGGCGCGGCGATGTCGGCGGCGGGCACATCGCACGCCGAACTCAATGGCGGCGGCGCGGCCGGACGCGCGGCTTCCTGCGCGCGCGGCGCTATATTCAGCACAAGCTCGAACGCGAGAGCGATTCCGATGCGCGCGCCAAATCCGTTCGCAGTCTTGCGCGCCACTCCGATACCCATGCGACCATTCCCATCACGAGGACGCCGATGATAATTATCACCGCATCGGTTCCAACAAGTCCGCCATATTCGAAGCGGGTTATTTGTCCTATCAGGCTCAAAAGCGACGCGGCGCAAAATACATTGAGCGAATTTCGCCCGAGCAGATTTAGGAATTTCGAAATACGCGGCAGCCAAATGCTGATCGTCTTGAAGGAGCCGGCCAATAGCGCCGTCAACGCCAGGCTGTGAATCAAGCGCGCGGGCGACAGAAAGCTCTTGTCGAACAAGAAGAAAAGCTTGGGATCGGGAACGGCGATCGGATCGGGCGAGAAATTTGTCCGCGCGACAATCATTCCAACCACCACGATGGGGAGAGCCAACCACCGCAGCATTTTGTGAAAGCGCCGCGCAAGCGCGCCGAGGCCGTCGTCGCCTCCGAGAAGGAAACCCAGAACATATATAAGCTGCCAAGCCAGGGGGTTGAAGAACCAGACGCCTTCAACCGGCCAGGTCGGGAAATTCACGCCGAACGCGAGCGCATAGACATAGATCGCGAGCGATACGGGGAGCAAAATCGGCCTCGCATGCCGGTGAGCGAGCGCGACGAGCGGCGCGACCAGCATCAAGACAAAATAAAGCGGCAGTATGTCGAAATAGCCGAGCTGATGCGTGAGCAGGACAAGTCCGATGTGCGCCCGGACGGGATCGTTGAAGACCGCTGACGCATTGTGCCAGTCGAGCAGGAACGGCGCGTCGAGCAAAAGCGAGGCCCCGGCGAGAAGCGCGATCGCCAGCCCCGTAATGACGGTCTGCGCGAAGTAAACCGTCAGCGCGCGGCCCCCGAGGCGAAACATCAGCCATTTCCCCGAGTGCGATCGCGCGGGACCGTCGATCAGCTTGCGCATCGCCCAGCCCGCGAGAAAGACGAAAAGCTCCGCCGAGTCGGAAATCGATACGTTGCGAAAGGTGAAGCGCTCGAAAAAATTGCCGGGAATGTGATTCACGAAGATGGTGAGAAGAGCGAACCCGCGCCAAAAGTCGATCTCATTTGGTTCGCGCATGCTGGCTTTCTCTATGGACCGCCGACTTCGTAACACGATCGCGACGGTCTCGGCCCGAGCGAGATAACATCGACGCCGCCCCGAATATAGCCCACGCGAGACTGGCGTAAAAAGGGGTAGACCCGCTCCTTCCCCCGTGGCCACGCTTGCTCCGCCGAAGCTCGCGGCCTATGATGCACCGCAACATGACGATGCGCATATGCGTGTCGTCGAGGGCCTGTCTCGATTGCGTCTTAACGGGTAGACCGAAGCCAACGCCGATTTTGCCGGGCTTTGGTTTGAAAGGCGATGTTGATCCGACGATTTATTCTGCTCGCCTCCGGCTTTTGGCGAGGCCGCTCGCGCGGCGCCGCGTGGTTGCTATCGCTGGGTTTCCTCGGCTGCCTGGTCGTGAACGTATTCGTCGCGCTCGCGGTGAACCGCTGGAGCAAGGGCTTTTTCGACGCGCTGCAGGCTCGCGAGTCCGATGGCATCATCCAAAGCATTTTTCAGCTCGCGATCCTCGGCGCCGTGACCGCCGTCGCGGCGATCGCGACGCTGCAGTGCCGCATGCGCCTCCAGGTCGGCTGGCGCCTCTGGCTCACCTCCAACCTCGTCGAACGCTGGCTGCAAAAGGGGCCGAGCCGGGAACGCGCGATTTCGCATTCCATCGACAATCCCGACGCGCGCATAGCCGAGGATTGCCGACTGGCGGTGGAGCTGTTCGTCGATCTCGCGGGCGGAATCGTCAACATCTTCCTCGTTTCGACCTCCTTCATCTTCGTGCTGTGGCAGGTCGGCGGGTCGTTCAAGATTTTCGGCGTGACGGTTCCGGGCTTTCTCGTCCTCGCGGTCGTGCTTTACGCGAGCCTCACATCGCTGAGCATGTGGATATTGGGTCGTCCGCTCGTCGCGAGCGTCGAGCACAAAGCCGCCGCCGAAGGCAATTTTCGCTACGCGCTGACGACGGTACGGGACGAACTCGAAAAGGACGACCCACTCGAAAGCGATCGCGGCAATCGCACGAACTTTCGCGGCCATCTGTGGCGCCTCGGGCGCAAATGGGCCGACGTGATCGAGGGTCAGACGCGGATCATGTTTCTGACCAGCGCCAATAATCTTCTGGCGCCGGCGGTTCCGCTGCTGCTCGGCGCCCCGAAATATCTCGCGGGAGAAATGACGCTCGGCGACCTGATGCAGGCGGCCGCGGCCTTCTTGCAGGTGCAGCTCTCCTTGAACTGGCTCGCCGACAACGCCCTGAGTCTCGCGAACTGGTCCGCCTCGGCGCGGCGCGTCGCCGCGCTCGATCTCGCCATGGAAAATCGGGAGACCGACGCGCGGGACGAAAACGTCGTCCCTTTCCACGGCGTGGCGGCGTCGGCGGGGGGCCGCGGCGCGGTTCGACCGGAGCCGGGCGCGGCGTGAGATCGACGCGGCCCGAGCGGGCGTGAAAACGCCGTCCGTCCGCCCTCAATCGGCCATTTCGCGCTCGCGGTGCACATCGTGAATCACGACGTGGCGGCCTCCCGACGGCATTTGCATATAGTCACGACGCGCCAGCGTGCGCTTGGTGTCGCAATAGCCGCTCTTCCAATGCTCGCGCATGGACGTGGCCGAGAACTCATAGTCCTTCGCGTCGCCTTCATAGGCCTGCTGCTGATAGATCAGATGCAAGATCGTGACGAGCGGCAGCCGCGCGAGATCGTCGCGCATTTTCCGTTCCTCGTCGGTCAAAAGCTCTTCCGGCACTTTGCTCAGCGCCGCGAAGGTCCGGCTCTTCCATTTCCGCAGCAGTCGATAGACGTCGGTGTTGTAGCGGGTGCGCGAGGCGTAGGTGATGTCCTTCTGCCGCGCCATGACGCCCTGCATGTCGCGCGGCAGCGCGCCGCGCGAGCTGAACAAATCGACTTGGAAAATAAGCATGTTGTGGTTTCCGTCTTCCTCCAGGACATGCTGCAGCGGCGTGTTCGAGACGATGCCGCCGTCCCAGTAGAAATCGGTGCCGATCGGCGTCATCGGAAAAGCCGGCGGCAAGGCGCCGCTGGCCATCACATGCTCGGGTTCGATCGTCAGGTCGCGATTGTCGAAATACAGAAAATTGCCGCTGCGCACATTGACGGCGCCGACCGAAAAACGCGTGCGCCGGTCGTTGATCAAGCTGAAATCGACCAGTTCCAGCAGCGTCTTGCGCAGCGGTTCGGTGTCGTAATAGCTGGTCGCGTCTTTTGCTCCGGCGGGCGCGAGCCATGGGTTGGTCTTGCGCGGCGCGAAGAAGCCGGGCTGCCCCTGCGTCGCCGTCATGAGCGAACTCGCGGCGTTGCGCGCCTTGCGATAAATGTCGCCATCCGGCGTGTAGTGCCAAATCGTGCGGTCGGTGATGCGCTCCCAAAAGATGCGCAGCCGCTCCAACCGCTGTTCCCTGCGATTGCCGGCGATGATCGCCGCGTTGATGGCGCCGATGGACACGCCCGACACCCAGTCGGGCTCGATTCCCGCCTCGTGCAGCGCTTCGTAAACGCCGGCCTGATAGGCGCCAAGCGCGCCGCCGCCCTGCAGCACGAGCGCGATGCGATCGCATCGCTCGGGACGCCAGCCGACCTGCTCCTGGCCGTCACCCAGGGGATTACCGACCGGCGGTTGCTCGAACGCGTTCATTGACGAACACTCCTAATCGATCGCATGGGGCGAGATCGGAGTTTGATCCGCTCGGATGACGCGGCAATGACCTTGGCGGGCGGATTTCACAAATTTGTCGCGCCAGTTTCATGCCTGTGTCCGCTGGCGATGGCCGGACCATCCGCGAGGGCTATCTGGCCGGCGCCGTCGAACCGCGCGTCCGCCCCTTCCGCCAAGCGCAATCACAATTGGTTGATTTTATTTAGTTTACGATTTGACTGCGCTCGCGGTCTTACAATTGAGCGGCGCTTACTGTAGATTTTTATGGACGAAGGCGGACGGCGCGGTCTTTAATGGCTGACAAAATTACCTCTAGCGTGCGCTTGGCCTAAAAGCGAGTCGGAACGGGCTCGATGGCTGGCCTATGCGCTCCCCTGTCAACGCTTCGCCCGCGTCCTCGCGGACGCCGACGTATGACTCGGGGCCAGTGTGGCTCGCTACACCTTCACTGTAAGAGACTTGCACTCTCTACTCCTTGCCGGTCTTCCCGGCGCGCCGAAAGTGTTGATTTTTGCACCCTTGGCCGTAAGGCGGCTCTCGCTATGGACTTCACAAGTCACGTTTGATGACACTGGGAACAGCAATGTCTCATCGAAAATCAGGGAAAAAAATGCGCACAACTTACATTGATGTTTTGCGTGGCGTTGCCATTCTTGGAGTGCTATTTCACCATTTTTTCTTTGATCGTATAGCCGGATTTTCTACATACAACGAAACAAGTATTTTTGGGATAACTCCATTTCTAATCAATAATGGGTGGCTTGGTGTTAATCTATTTTTTATTTTAAGCGGAACGGTTTTGTATCGCCCAAGTATCATATTATCGATTGATTCTGTGGCAAATTATTACCGCCTACGATGCCTGAGGCTTTGGCCGTTATATTTTCTATTCATCTTTTTTATTACCATAATCGGAAATCAAGGCTTAACAAAATTCGGCATTTACACTGTTTTACTCCTCTCAGGGATACATGACCTCATTCCGTCCTATTGGATGCCAGAGAACGTCTGTTGGGTATTCTGGTCACTTGGTGTGGAGATTTTGTTCTCCGCAATTTTGCCCGCGTTGCTTTTTGCTGCTGGACGGCTTGGATTTTGGAACGTTTTTACGGCTATCTTAATATTAACATTTTTATACCGCAGTGTTGCTGACCACGTATGGTTTGAATTATATCCAGATTATACAAACAATTTTATAAATCCTTTTAAAGACAACATATTTGGGCGTCTTGATGACTTCTTTATTGGGATGGCCGCTGCGAAACTATCTAATGACAACTTTAAAGTACGAAAAAAGCTTATTATCCCATCAATTACCGGACTGTTGTTTGTTGCAAACAGCTGGAACTACATGAACTACGCACAACATACAGTATATAATTCGATATTTGCATCTATGCTACATATCATTTTCTCCATGTCGATATTAGGTGTTATTTTAACAATAAAAAATTTAACGACGTGGCAAAGCCCATATTGGTTGCCCCTATCTTATGCTGGAACAACTTGTTATTCTGCATATATTACACACGCGATATTAATAGTGCACGCCGATGAATTAATGAGCGGTCGATGGTATTTCGCGCCACTCAAGTTCGGAGTGTTCGTGCTTGTTACATTTATAATTGCAGGATTTTTATTTGTATTTGTTGAGGCCTCTGGAATTAAACACTTACCTCGCTGGACTCTTAGGGTGTTAGGCAGAAACGGTGAGATAACCTCTCCTTCCGGAATAGTTCCAACGCCGCACGACTCTGTCAAAGCCGCTAGGGAGACGGGGAAACCCTCCTTGCGGACGGCCATATTCGCAAGGGCGTCTGCACCGCGCCGCCCTCAATGAAAAAAGGGCGCGCGCAACGGCCTTTGTCGAATGTGGTGGCTTCCGCGTCACTCGCGGCGGCGCAAAGTCGCATCGTCAAAGCTATACGAACCCATCAATTATTGTAGCGCAATAGTTGCACTACGGGGGTCAAAAGTACAAGGATGGAACGACCAACCGTTCCAGACGTCATTTCCGCGCAAGAAACCGGGTTTGATTTCAGCGGCTTGGGTTTTGAGCAAGAAGCCGACGCGGGAATCGCTACTCCGCCCCTCCACGGGCGGCTCAAGTCGGAACCATCCCCCTCCCCCAAATCTCGCCCTCCCCCGTGGACAGCGGCGCGCGATTCTGTTATTTCGCGCCTCACGGGTCAGGTGCTGCCTCCAGCGCCCGGCCGACTATTTTCTCAATCCCATGCTCGCCGCGCGCAAAGCGGGGGCCGCCAACCATAGGATCGCTTCGTGCAAGTTCTCGTTCGCGACAACAATGTCGACCAGGCTCTTAAGGCGCTCAAGAAGAAGATGCAGCGCGAAGGCATTTTCCGTGAAATGAAGTTGCGCGGCCATTACGAAAAGCCGTCCGAGAAGCGGGCGCGCGAAAAGGCCGAGGCGGTCCGCAGGGCGCGCAAGCTGGCGCGCAAGAAGCTGCAACGCGAAGGCCTGCTGCCGATGAAGCCCAAGCCCGCCTTTGGCGCGCGTTAAGCCCGCCTTCGGCGCGCGTTCACGGTCGGTTAAGGTTACGCGGCCCTAATGTCGCCACGGCGGCG